>NZ_AJZR01000040.1:0-92998 GCF_000271925.1 Capnocytophaga sp. oral taxon 412 str. F0487
AAGCTTATACGAATCTTGGACGATTGGTATAGAAAGAGTATATAAGTAGTTAATAATGAGAGGTTAAGAGCAGATATTAAAAAGTTAAAAAATGTTAATTAGGTAAAGTACAAAGAGAGGAAAAACGAAAGTAAAAAGTGTATTAGGAGGAGGAAGGTGATTTCAACTGGGGTGGTTATCCGTTTGAAAGGCGAAGGTAGGATAATGATAAGATAGGGTGAAGGTGAAGTATATTTAAAAAAATAATTTACACATTTGGTGTAGAAAAAAAGTGATATCCTTTGCTAATTATACTTTATTTTATATTTTTGCACCAAATTACATTATCTCATAATGTACCTATCTGCCAAAAAAGAGGTTATAACGTTATAGCAATAATTTGGTTTATAGGTGTTTAATTATTTCTTATAAGATGTCAGTAAAGCAACGTTTAACCTTATTTCTACTACTTTTAGCAGGATTCAGTGTTCAAGCACAAGTAACCCCTACGACCCAAACCGCTACGAGTACTCAAACTGAGACGACTGTGCGGAATGGCATTGGGCGTATAGGGTTAGAGCAACCTAAAAGCATTGTGCATCAGTACACCTATAACCCGACGCTCGACCGCTATGTATACACTGAGAAATTAGGGAATTACGACCTTTCTACCCCTATGTTTCTCACGGTACAACAATATGAAAACTTGGTGTTGCGTGAGCGTATGAAGGAATACTACCGAACTAAATTGGACGCCATAGGCGATACCCAAAGCAATACTGCCGATAAGAAAAAAACGCAACGCGACCTCTTGCCCGAATTATACGTAAATTCTGACTTTTTTGAAAGCGTGTTCGGGGGGCGCAATATAGAACTGGTTCCGCAGGGAAGTGTAGGGGTAGATTTAGGCGTACGCTATACGCGCAACGACAACCCCGTAGTGAGTCCGCGTTACCGCAGTTCGTGGGGCTTAGATTTTGAACAGCGCATCAGCTTAGGGCTTACCGGTAAGATAGGTACACGCCTAACACTTAACGCTCAGTACGACACACAAGCCTCTTTTGATTTCCAAAATGTATTTAAATTAGAATATACCCCTGATGAAGACGATATCGTACAAAAAATAGAATTGGGTAATATCTCAATGCCGATGTCTAACTCACTCATCACAGGTTCGCAGAGCCTTTTCGGGGTGAAGACAGAACTTAAATTTGGGCGTACTACTATCACGGGTGTTTTCTCTGAACAGAAATCGGAGCGAAAGACCGTAAGTGCCCAAGGCAGTGGTACTATTACAGAGTTTGAAATTTCGGCTCTTGACTACGACGAAAACCGCAACTACTTCCTGGCACAGTTCTTCCGTGATAACTACGACCGCGCTTTAGAAAACTACCCATTTATCAATAGTAAAGTGCAAATTACCCGTTTGGAGGTGTGGGTAACCAACCGCAATAGCCGTATGGGGAATATCCGCAATATTTTGGCTGTACAGGACTTAGGTGAACCCAAAATGGAGAATACACGTTTGGGAAATAAAGCAGGAGCCAGCTTCTTTAATGCTACCACCAATAATATGCCTGCCAATGGGGCTAACAAATACGACCCTACGCGTTTGGGCACGCCAAATTCGGTACTTACCAGCGCTATTCGCGATGTGGCTACGGTACAACAAGGTTTTGGCACGAACAGCTCCTATGTGAGTCAGGGTTACGACTACGCCGTTATAGAGAACGCTCGTAAACTTGAAGAAGGAGTGGACTATAAAGTAGATACCAAACTCGGTTATATCTCGCTGAACACAGCCCTTAGTAGCGATGAGGTATTGGCGGTGGCTTATCAATATACCTACGGTAGCCAAGTGTATCAAGTGGGTGAGTTTGCCAACGACGGTATCTCGGCAACTACCAATCAGTTCTACGGAGGTGGTAACAATGCGATTACTAACAACCTTTTGGTGTTGAAGATGCTTAAAAGTAACCGCCTAAATGTGAAAGACCCTATTTGGGATTTGATGATGAAGAACGTGTATTCAGTAGGTTCGGCACAGCTTTCACCAGAAGATTTCCGTATGAATATCTTCTACTCCAACCCCTCCCCTATTAACTATATCGAAAAAGTAAACAATAACGGTTGGCCTACCGGATTGGAAGACCGCATTTTGTTAAATCTCTTCAACTTCGACCGCCTCAACAAATACAATGACCCTCAGCCAGGAGGTGACGGGTTCTTTGATTTTGTTCCGGGCATTACCGTAGACGAACAATACGGAAAAATATTCTTTACCAAAGTAGAGCCTTTTGGTGAATACCTCTACAACACCTTAGGTGGTGGTGCAAATTACGACGACCCTGCAACTTATAATGACAACCAACGAAAATACGTTTATACTTCACTATACAAAAATACGAAAACCCAAGCCCAGATGGACGGTGATAAGAATAAGTTCCAAATGAAAGGACGCTATAAGTCATCGGGAAGAAGAGGGATTTCGTTAGGGGCTTTCAATGTGCCTCGTGGTTCAGTAACCGTGATTGCAGGTGGGCGTATACTGGTAGAAGGGTTAGACTATTTAGTAGACTATCAATCAGGAATTGTGGAGATTATCAATCCGAGTCTTGAAGCGAGCAACTTGCCTATACAGGTTTCAGTAGAGAACAACCTGATTTTTGGTGGACAAACCACCCGCTTTATGGGCGTGAATGTGGAACACAAATTCAACGATAAATTTATCATCGGGGGTTCCATCGTGAACCTACGCGAACGACCTTATACCCAAAAGACCAGCTACGGACAAGAAGCCGTAAACAATACTATCTTCGGTTTTGGAGGAACTTACTCTACTGAGCTACCTTTCCTCACTCGGTGGGTAAACCGCATTCCTACGATTAAGAGCGATGCGCCGTCGAATCTATCTATACGAGGTGAATTTGCTTACCTAAGAGCCGGTACCCCTAAGGCAGATGATTTTGACGGAGAAACTACCGTGTACTTAGACGACTTTGAGGCAGCGCAAGCCACTATTGATATGCGTTCGCCTCTTGCGTGGAAATTGGCGAGCACGCCTTTGGAATTTGGACAAGGCAGTGGTACAGCTTCACGCACCCTATACGGTAATGGGCCTGATGACCCCAATAACTTACGCAATGGTTATGGGCGTGCCAAACTGTCGTGGTATACCATAGACCCTGTGTTCTATTCAAACCAAAAGCCTTCGGAGATAAGTAGTAGCGAAATCTCTAAGAATAGTACGCGTCGTATTTTTATAGAAGAAATCTTCCCACAACAGCAATTAGCCCAAGGACAATCGTTAGTACAAACTACCTTAGACTTAGCTTATTACCCTAATGTAAAAGGTCCTTATAACAACGACCCAAGTTTTGCTTCTCGTACCCAAAACGACAAATGGGCTGGGATTATGCGCGGTATGAGCTATTCGGATTTTCAAGAAAGTAACATAGAGTTCTTGCAGTTCTGGGTAATGGATCCTTATTATTCAGGTGAATACAGTGGTAATGGAGAATTGGTTTTCAACTTAGGAAATATATCAGAAGACGTGCTTAAAGACGGTAGAAAACAATACGAAAACGGCTTACCAGGACTTTCTTCTACTTCAAGTATTAATACCTCGTCTTGGGGTAAAGTACCTGCGGCACAATCGCTGATATATGCTTTTGATGACAACTCATCTAACCGTGCCTTGCAAGATATAGGATTAGATGGACTCAACGACGCCGAAGAATCGAGAATATACAATAATAACGTAGTTACCTCACCTAACGACCCTGCGATGGATAACTATGAATACTTTTTGGCGCGTAGTGGTGGTATCTTAAACCGTTATTACAACTACAATGGTACGCAAGGAAACTCGCCTGTGGCAGTGACTAATACGAACAGAGGTTCGACCACAATTCCTGATTATGAAGATATCAACGGTGATTATACGATGAACACCGCCAACAACTACCTTGAATACAGAGTGCGTATTAAACCTAATATCACCACTGCTGACCCTTATGTGAATGATATTCGCGTGGTATCGGTAGAAGCACCTAACGGGCAACAAGTAAGTGCCCGCTGGATACAGTTTAAAATACCGATTGCCAGCGGTGAGATGTGGCGAGAAGGGTTCCAATACCCATTGAACAACAACGACAAGATGGATATCATCAACTCGATGACCCATATGCGTATGTACCTTACAGGCTTCCCTCAAGAAATGCTATTACGCTTTGGTACACTTGACCTTATTCGCGGTGATTGGCGTTATTACAACTATACCCTCAGCACCGATAAGGACGACCCAAGTGATGACGGCACCAAAGTAGAAATCAATTCAGTAAACTTAATTGAGAACGAAACCCGTCAGCCTATCCCTTACCGTATGCCACCAGGGGTACGCCGTGAGCGTATTAATACCAACAACACCTTGGTAGAACAAAACGAGCAGGCTTTATCTTACATAGTGGATAACCTTGAAAACAACGATAGTAGGGCGGTATACAAGGCAATGCGCTTTGACCTGCGACAATACAAGTATATCAAGATGTTTGTACACGCTGAAGCCTATAAGAACAAACCGTTGAGCGATAATCAGGCAGTGGCTTTCTTGCGGGTAGGTACTGACTTTAACGACAACTATTACCAAGTGGAAGTACCCTTACAGGTAACGCCTGCGGGTGCTTCGACAGAGCAACTGATATGGCCACAAAACAACCAATTGGTTATCCCAATGGACGTGCTCACCAAGTTAAAAGCTATAAGCATACGCAACCAAACAATGAGCGATGCGGTATACTACGATGCAAACTTCAATGTAGTACCTGAGAGTGCGCCACACGTAGCGGGACAAAACCGTTATGTAATCAAAGGGAATCCATCGCTCGGTAGTGTAAGAGCCGTAATGATAGGGGTGAAAAACGTATCGGGCAGTAATGGACTGAGTGGGGAATATTGGTTTAACGAATTGCGTGTAGCCGAATTGGAAAACCACGGCGGTTGGGCAGCTGTAGGCTCTCTTGATGCGAATGCCTCTGAACTAATGAACATCTCGGCTACAGGACGTATGCATACCGTAGGTTTTGGAGCGGTAGACCAAGCTCCTAATCAGCGCGCCTTAGAAAGTACCCGCGAATACGATGTAATGATGAACATCAATGCGGGGAAACTGCTCCCTCCTAAGTGGAATATGCAAATACCAGTAGGTTTGAATCACTCGCAGAAACTCTCGACTCCAGAGTACGACCCCGTATATCAAGACATCAAATTAGAAGACCGATTGGACGTAGCACAAAACGCACGCGAGCGAGAAATTATTAAAGAACAAGCGGAAGATTATACACTAAGACGCGGTATTAACCTCATCGGGGTGAAGAAAAACTTAGGCGAAGGACAGAAAAACCGTATTTACAACATAGAGAACTTTACTTTTAACTACGCTTACAACGAGAAGAACCACCGCGATTACGAGTTGCGTTACGAAGATGAACAACAAGTGCGCGCAGGCTTTATGTACAACTATACTTTCAAACCTACTGCCGTAGAGCCTTTCAAGAAAAGTAGTAAGTTTGCTAACAAGCGCTATTGGCAATGGTTAGCAGATGTAAACTTGAACATTCTGCCTACCAGCATTATGTTCACTACTGATATCAATCGTTCTTTTACCAAGCAATTGTTCCGCGATGTACATTTTGATGGTGTGAATGCAAATCAGCAAAAAGCACTCCCTGAGCTACAACAACGCAATTACCAGATGAATCACCAATACGCTATCAACTACAATTTGACTAAATCATTGCGATTGAACTTCAATGCTACTAATAACAGTATCATTCGCAACTACTATGTGTACGATGGCAATGGCGATATATCAGGCATTAATAAAGAAGTATCACTTTGGTCAGATTTCTGGGATTTAGGAACTCCAGACCACTTCTTCTCGAAGTTCCAAGTGAACTACGATTTGCCTTTTAGTAAGTTTCCTTTCTTTGAATTTATGAAAGCTAACTATACTTATTCTGGTGATTTCGACTATCAGCGCGGTTCACAAACTCTCTTACAGTTGGCACGCCAAGAAGTAAACACCTTGCAAAACGGCAATACGCATAACTTTACAGCAAACCTTACTTTCGACCAGCTGTATCGTTACTTAGGCGTAAAAGCTACTCCAAGAGGAGAAAAAGCCAGTGTAGCTAAAACTTTCTTGACAATGCTCAAAACAGTAGGAGTGAACTACTCAGTTACCAATGCCCGCACCATACCAGGATATACACAACAAGTGGGCTTCTTAGGCACCTTTAAACCATCGGCAGGCTTTATGTTTGGCGACCAAACTGACTTGCGTTACGAGATGGCAAAACGAGGTTACCTTACTGAGTTTCCTGATTTCAACGACCAATACATCAAATCACAAGAAAGACAACTATTGCTTACGGCTAATTTGCAACCTATCCCTGATTTGCAAATCAACTTAAAGGCTAATCGTCAGTATACCGAGAACTATACTGAAACCTTTGAAGTGCGGAACTTTGTTTATAATCCATTAGTAGGTAACCAAGTAGGTAGCTTCAATATCTCTACCAACTTGATAGCTACTACCTTTAATAAGATTGATGAATACAAGTCAGAAGCCTTTGAACGTTTCAAAGAAAACCGACTTACCGTAGCACGTCGTTTGGCTGAGGCACGCGGTTTGAATCCAACCAGCGTAGATGCAGAAGGTTACCCTATAGGTTATAGCAAAAAGAGCCAAGCAGTGATGATACCCGCTTTCTTTGCAGCCTATTCAGGAAGTAGCGCCAGCGGCGTATCGCTTAACGCTTTCAAGAATATTCCTATCCCTGAATGGAATATACGCTATACCGGACTAATGCGCGTAGAGTTTATCAAGAATACTTTCCGTCGTTTCTCATTGGCACACGGCTATCGTGCTAGCTACTCGCTTAGTGAGTTTCGCACTAACTTAGAATATGAACCGGCTAACCCTAATAAAACGAACGTAGCAGGTGATTTTCTCAATGAGAAACTCTATTCTACTGTTACGCTCGCTGAGCAGTTCAATCCGCTTATTAGGGCAGATATGGAATTCAAAAACTCTATGAGCTTCTTGGCAGAATTCAACCGAGACCGCACTATTTCTATCAGTTTAGATAATGATTACCTAACTGAAATTCTCAAACGCGAATACAAATTCGGGGTAGGATACCGATTTAAAGATTTGCGTTTCGTTACCCGAGTAAATGGTAATCTCACTACCTTGAAGAGCGATTTGGTACTGAAAGGCACTCTTTCTTACCTCAATGAGTTTACGGTAATACGCAATATGGAAATATTCAACAACCAAGTAACAGCAGGACAAACCTCGTGGTTGGGTAACCTCACTGCCGAATATGCTCTTACTCGTAACCTTTTGGCATCGTATTATTTCCAATACAATTTCTCTAAATCGGCTATCTCAACTGCTTTCCCAATGACGACTATTCGCACAGGACTTTCAGTGAAATATACCTTTCAATAATTAGCTGATTTGGATACCTACAAAACAATAGCAACCTCGGTAGAAGAGGTGATTTTTAAGGAGAAAAGCAGTAAGTTTTTAGGCTATGCTTTCCCGATTACTTCTGAAGAGGAGATAAAGGTGCATCTCGAAGCTGTGAAGAAAGCACATTTCTCGGCACGACATTGGTGTTATGCGTGGCAATTGGGTTATGGCACTACCCAGCGTTATCGCACTAACGACGACGGTGAACCTAACAATACAGCAGGGATTCCTATTTATGGGCAAATACAGTCGTTTGAGCTTACTAACGTACTGGTGATAGTAGTACGCTATTTCGGAGGGATTAAATTAGGGGTAGGCGGATTGGTGCAGGCTTACAAAACTACTGCCCAACTCACCTTGCAAGAAGTAGAAATTGTAGAAAAGCTCATTACCGAAGAACTTATCATCAGTTTTGAATATCCACTGATGAACAAAGTAATGCGGGTAGTAAAAGAGCAGAACCTCACCATCACTAATCAACTGCTCACCGAAAACTGTGTGCTACATTTAGCCATACGACAAAGTGATTTTATAAAAGTAAAAGAGATCTTTAGTAATCTCTTTGGGGTACATATAATAGAAGAAAATTAGAGTGTTTCTTTTCTTGGGTGCTTACTTTCTTCCATATGGTAATATTGATTGCCTATTTGTATTTCCTCTTTAAGAATAACAAGAAAGAAATCAGAGTTTTCATTTTTCTAATACAAGTATAGGGTTTTCAGAGCGCATTGCAGGGCGCTTGGTCTCTAAGTTGGGTTTATAAAAACTATTATCAATCTTTACTATACATTCCTGCTCCGACTCTCCTCCCATAAAAGCTTCCCACTTACTCAGATGAACTGTCTGTAAGTTGTATTCATTACCTTTGTGGTCTATGAACAAAGGCGTAAGTCCGTCGTACACTAATATATAATCCCAATAGAGGGTACGCATTTCTATTTTGCTATATACAGCAGGAATGAATAAATAAGGCATTTGAGATGGAGAATTAGTGTTGTAAGTAAAATAGCCTACTTTATTACCTATCCCTAAATTGTAACTTTTTTCATTACACTGTTTTTCAATATAATTGTAAATAAGGGGCAATATAGGTGCTCCTGAAGGTTCTAAAAACCCGTAGCGTCTTTCTTTTTGTGCTATAAACAAAGGGTGGCTGTCTACTGATTTGTCATATTGCAAAGCATCGTATTCTAAAGGAATAATCATCTGACTATTTTTATCAATTGTACCCCATTTTCCTTCTCGTTCTACAATAAAAAAGCCATCGGTATAGGCACTGATATAATCATATTGAGCAGGTATAAACAATTTTCCTCCCTTGTTGATACCATATTTACCATTTTCAAAAAAAGGAATCATCAGCTCTTCATCATTGATACGCTTATAAATATGCTTCAGTTTATAGGAATAACCTGTTCCTAATATAACTAATACAGCCCCCTCATTATCTACATAAGTATCTACTCTCAAATTTCCTTCTTCAGTAGGGCGCAAACGCAATCGGTGAATATAAATCCTCATATAAATAGGAAAATAAGGTTCTATTTCACGAGCAGCATAATAGCGCCAAAAGTGCCGTTTTTGCTTACCTTTAAAGCCTCTTACTACAGGAATAGTTGAGTCATTAGCAATTGAGTCGTAAGTTACAAACAAAGAATCTTTTTTAAAACGCAACCGAAAGCTATTTATTAGTGCCTTTTGCTGTTGGTACTCCAACGGCACAAAAGGAAATTTACGTTCATTTTCTTCCTCCTTTTCTTTAGAAAAAGCATAAAAAGACACATCATTTAGCACCGTCATATCTACTGTTTTACAAGCGATAAGTAAGAAACATAATATAAGGGAAAGGAATGTTTTCATAGATAAGAGATAAGAGGTAAGAAGTGAAAAATTAAAAATAATAAACTTTGCCAAAGGTGCAAGCCGCACGGGCAGGAAAACTTTGGCAAAGTTGGATATTATAAAGAATTATACTTTCTTTACTATAAAGTAGTTTTTCTTTCCGCGTTGTAATAGGATAAATTTACCATCTACAAGGTCTTTTTCACCTATTTGGTAGTCTTCACCTACTTTTTCTTTGTTTACTGAGATAGAATTTTCTTTCAAGGCACGACGTGCTTCGGAATTAGAACTTATAAAACCTGTTTTTGCTGAAAGAATAGCAATCATATCAAGTCCGCCAGCGATATCGGCGGCACTTACTTCGGCTTGAGGTACGCCGTCAAACACTTCTAAGAAAGTTTTCTCGTCTAAAGTGCGCAAATCGGCAGAAGTAGAGTTACCAAAGAGGATTTGTGATGCTTTTTGGGCTTTCTCAAGCTCTTCACGTCCGTGTACTAATAGGGTGAGTTCTTCAGCCAATTTGTTTTGCAATACGCGCAAGTGAGGCGCCTCGGTGTGCTGTGCGATGAGACTATTGATTCCCTCTTTGCTGAGCATTGTAAAGATTTTAATATAGCGTTCGGCATCGGCATCGGAAGTATTAATCCAATATTGGAAGAACTTGTAAGGTGAAGTTTTCTCGGGGTCGAGCCATACGTTACCGCCTTCACTCTTACCGAATTTAGTACCATCGGCTTTAGTAATCAGCGGACAAGTAAGGGCATACGCCTTTCCTCCTGCTATACGGCGAATGAGCTCGGTACCAGTGGTGATATTTCCCCATTGGTCAGACCCTCCCATTTGCAAAGTAAGGTTTTTCTCACGGTAGAGATGCAAAAAGTCATAACCTTGCAAGAGTTGGTATGAGAATTCAGTAAACGACATTCCATCGGTATTTTCATTAGGGTCGAAGCGTTTTTTTACCGAATCCTTAGCCATCATATAGTTTACGGTGATGTGCTTACCAATGTCGCGAATGAATGAAAGGAACGAGAACTCTTTCATCCAATCGTAGTTATTCACGAGTTCAGCGCGATTAGAAGCTTGGCTTTCAAAGTCGAGGAACTTAGCTAACTGCTTTTTGATACCCGCTATATTGTGTGCTAATACTTCTTCAGTGAGCAAATTGCGTTCCACCGATTTACCTGAAGGGTCGCCTATCATTCCTGTTGCCCCCCCTACAAGTGCATAGGGTTTATGACCGCAATTTTGGAAATGGCGCAACATCATCACGCCCACTAAGTTACCGATATGTAACGAATCGGCTGTAGGGTCAAACCCCATATAAGCGGCGCGTAATCCTTCCATAAGATGTTGTTCAGTTTCAGGCATTATATCCTGAATCATACCGCGCCAACGCAATTCTTCTATAAAATTCTTCATTAGTTTTGTTCGTTTATAATCTATTTGGGTGCAAAGGTACGAAAAAAGTAAAAACACTCATTCCTTCTTGCTAAAGTTCTAAATAAGTAAGTATAAATTCTGTTTGTAGTTGTTTTATTATGCGCCTTTTCTTCGGTTTAGGTTCGTTCATTGTTCGTCTTTCCTTCGTCATTTGTTTGTCTTTCCTTCGTTCATTGTTCGTCTTTTCTATAAGCTAACTCTATTTTTCTTTTCACCAAAAAATGTTCGTCGTGCTACGACTGAATGTGCGACTCGCACCTATACCCTAAGCTTATTGCTCAAACGATTGCATTTCCACTAACTTTTTATACATACCGTTCTTTTGTATCAGTTCAGTATGGGTACCCTGCTCTACTATTTGCCCTTTTTGCATTACTACTATTTGGTCAGCATTTTGGATTGTTGAAAGGCGATGTGCAATCACTACCGAAGTGCGGTTCTTCATCATATTTTCTAAGGCATTCTGTACCAAACGCTCGCTTTCTGTATCAAGTGCCGAAGTTGCCTCATCGAGTACCATTATAGGTGGATTTTTCAGCACTGCACGAGCAATACTAAGGCGTTGTTTTTGTCCGCCACTCAGTTTACTACCTGCATCTCCTATGTTGGTATCGAAACCCTTGGGAAGGTCTTTTATAAATTCATAAGCATTAGCTATCTTAGCCGCTGTCACTAGTTCTTCATCAGTAGCATCAGGCTTTCCTATCAGCAGATTGTTCTTTACCGTATCATTAAAAAGAATAGAATCTTGTGACACCACCCCTATGAGCTTTCGCAAGGAGGCAGTTTGCATATCTTTTACGTTCACCCCATCAATGAGTACCTCTCCCTGATTTACATCATAAAAACGAGTGATAAGGTTCGCAATAGTACTCTTGCCACTCCCCGATTGTCCTACTAAGGCAATTGTCTTTCCTTTAGGTATTTCCAGAGAAAAATGACTAAGTACGGGCAGTTCAGCATACGCAAAAGTAATATCTTTCAGAGCTACAACAGTGGTAAAATCAGAAATTACAACAGGATTTTCACACTCTTTAATAGGATTCTCGTAATCAAGGATTTCCAAAATACGTTCGGCTGCTGCATTCCCTTTTCGCATATCGTACGATGCCTTACTGATAGCCTTTGCGGGGGTAAGAATATTGTACGCCAATCCCATAAAGGCAATGAATTGAGTGCCCTCTAATGTTTTATCTACCAACACTAACGAGCCTCCAAACCACAGCAAAATAGCAATCATTAGGATACCGAGAAACTCACTCATTGGCGACCCTAAGTTCTGACGGTTCATTACCTTATTGCTCAATCGGTTAAAAGTATTACTAGATTCCTTAAATTTCTTAGAGAAAATACCCTCAGCATTAAATGCCTTTATAACGCGCAATCCCCCTATAGTCTCTTCTATAAGCGAAAGGAATCGCCCTTGTTCTTGTTGTAAAGCTATTGAATTCTTTTTTAGTGATTTACCTATCCTCGAAATTACTGCCGCTGCAATAGGAATAAATACAAAGGTAAATACTGTGAGTTTCACGCTAATACCTAGCATCACCAAAATAGAAAAGAGAATAGTAAGAGGTTCTCTCACAAAAGCCTCCAATCCCGAGAGCAATGAGTATTGTACTTCGTTTACATCACCTACCATACGCGACATAATATCGCCTTTGCGTTGTTCTGAGAAAAATGCTATCGGTTGGCTTACAACTTTTTTGTAAAGTGCATCACGCAAATCGCGTAATACACCATTGCGAAGGTAAGTGATGAAAAAAGAAGCTAAATAGCTAAACATATTCTTCAGCAAGAAGAGTGAAATTACCAAAGCAATCACTATTCCAAGAGCCCAAATAGTATTTTCTCCCGCAAGAATTCCTACTTTGTAGTTTAAGTAGGCTTTACCATAACTCCCTAAATCCAACAAATTACCCGAATATACAGGAGCTTCAGCTACTGTTTGCGCTTTGCCAAAAAGTACATCAAGCATCGGGATAAGTGCCACAAACGAAAGTGCACTAAAGAGTGAATAAAGAATATTGAAAAATATGTTCAGTATTGCCTGTTTCTTATAAGGCAATATATAAGGGATAAATCTCTTGAGTTTCATCTTATTTCTTGTATTTCTTAACCGTTTCGTCCCTTCTTAGCTTTTGATTATCGGTATACACAAACTTAGGAACGAAATAGATTTGGCGAGGCACTTCGTATTTCAGCATATCTTTATCCATATAAATATCGTGTGCCAAAGTAGGGTAATCCTTCTCCTCACCCTGTACGTAAAGCACTGCACGTTGCCCTAACTCATCATCAGGTTCTTTAGTAATAAAGTAATCACCTTTGATGTACTTCTTAATCTTGTGCTCTACACTTTCTGGAAAGACTTTAAAGCCTCCCGAATTGATAATATTGTCAAAACGCCCTAACCACTCAAATTCGCTATGCGATATGAGATTTACAATATCATTAGTAATCACAGGGTGGTCAGCAATCAAAGGTGCATTTATTACCAAACAATTGCGGTCGTCTTGGGTAAACGTAACATTAGGCATTGCCTTATAGGTAGTTTCGTGCTCCATCGTGTGATTTACCCTACGCATCGCAATATGCGAAATGGTTTCAGTCATTCCATAAGACGAATACACTTCTGTGGGAATATTCTGCAATTTAGCCTCTAATTCTCCATCAATAGAAGCTCCTCCTAATATTACCTTCTTCACACGAGGCAAATCAGTAAGAGATTTCGCCGCTTGCAAAGGTATCATTGCACAAAAATCATAATCCTTGCTGGTAAGCGATAAAGGCATAGACGAAGGGCGAATAATATCAAGGTGTAAACCTAAAATAATGGCGCGAATAAGCATCATCTTACCTGCAATAAAGTCAGCTGGCAAACACAACAAAGCACGATTCTTAGGTGAAAGATTAAGGTATTCACCCGTAGCCAAAGCCGAATTAACCATACCTTGTTTCTTAAGGTGAATTTGTTTAGGAATGCCAGTAGAACCAGAGGTCGTCGCTTCTATATAATCCCTGTCGTCGAGCCAATCCAAAAGAAACCTCCCCACCGATTTACGGTAAGGCAGACCATCTTTCACGTAGGCTACCGCCAAGATAATAAGTCGTTCTCTATCTATAGGAAATCCATTGATTCTAAAATCTTTATGTACAAATTTGTAGTCTATTTCGTTCATCTTAAATGTAATATTGTTTTAATAGCAGTGGCAAAGCTACAATAATTAAACGAAATGAGCAAAATTAAATGTAAAATCTTATATTTTCATCGCTACAATTCACCCTCATTGGGGTTGTCGGCAATTACCCAACCATCTCTCTATTCTCCTTTTATGTTTCTATTACTTTCGCCTCGAAACCCCTTTTTTAGCATTTTTTGTATTGTTGTATGATATTATGAATCAACTTTTTATACACCCTTTCTATACCAATCGTCCAAGATTCGTATAAGCTTCCTATAAGCTCTCTATAAGCTAATCCCACCCTCCTTACACCCTTTTTTCATCAAAAACCCCTCTAATCATATTTTGATATTCTTCGTTTCCCTTCGATGATTCTGTGTCTTTCCAAAAACTCTAATGTGTCCTTTTTGCGACACACACTTTGGCAAAGTTGATTCAATTGATAATCAATAGTTTTTCCGATTGAGTCGCAATCTATTTTATATTAACTAAAAATGAACCTCAAATAAAAGACAATACATACTATCATTGTAATTAACCCATTCTGTAAAATATACTTTACTCAGAAAATATTTCTATAGTTTTAGCCTTTTACAACGCAATTATTCATCTAAAAATAATAATGATTATGAGCCTTTTATAAAAAAACAGAAAAAATATTTTGTCTTTTCCCCTGCTATATCAAAAATATTTTCTAATTTTACCCCCAATAAATTTATAAAAGTATGTATGCATTAGACCGTATTGATTTAGCACTTTTAGATGAATTACAACAAGATAGCAAACAATCTATTAAAAAATTATCCGAAAAAGTAAGCCTATCAATCACTCCAGTTCACGAACGTATCAAACGATTAGAATCACTAGGAATAATTCAAAGATATGTAGCGGTAGCCAATCCTAAAGCTCTCGGAAAAAAATTGGTAGCTTATTGTCAAGTAAAACTTCTTAAGCATAGTGCCGAATTATTTAATGAGTTCGAAAAATATATAAGCACTTTAGATGAAGTGTTAGAAGCCTCGTATATGGCAGGAGGCTACGACTTTCTGCTAAAAGTTATGCTCAACGATATGGAAGATTATCAGAGATTTGTAGTACACAAAATATCTAAATTAGAAATTATCTCTAACATTCAAAGTTCTTTCGTAATACAAGAAATCAAGAACACCTCTATGATTAAATGTCTACGTGAGGAAGCTGAAAAAACTAATTAAAAATGCACATAGCAATTGCAGGAAATATAGGAGCTGGAAAAACTACCCTTACCTCTCTATTAGCCAAACACTACCAATGGGAAGCCCATTTCGAAGATGTGGTAGATAACCCTTATTTAGATGATTTTTATCACCAAATGGAGCGCTGGAGTTTTAATTTACAAATATACTTTCTAAACAGTCGCTTCCGACAGATTTTGGATTTTAGAGAGAAAGGAAATAACATTATTCAAGACCGTACTATTTATGAAGATGCTCACATCTTTGCTCCTAACTTACACGAAATGGGACTGATGAGCTCTCGTGATTTCGATAATTACAAATCACTATTCGCCCTAATGGAACGCCTCGTTCTCCCACCAGACCTACTGATTTACCTGAGAAGCTCAGTACCCAACTTGGTAAACCAAATACAGAAACGCGGTCGAGATTACGAAAATACAATCTCAATAGACTATCTCAACCGCCTTAACCAGCGATACGAACAGTGGATAAAAAGTTACGACAAGGGGAAACTACTCATTATAGAAGTAGACAATATTGATTTCGTAAACAACCCTGAAGATTTAGGTGAAATCATCAATAAAATAGATGCTCTCCTCTACGGATTGTTCTAAAATAAAAAAGACACCCACAATAGTGAGTGTCTTTTTTATTTTATCTTTTATTCGTTATTAAAAGAATTTGTTTACGTGGAAAGCAACCAAACCATCAATTGGTTTTCTTAGCACTGTACCCAATTTAAGGTTGTTTTCTGTCAATATTTCTTCCAAAATATCTTGGAGGAAGAAAGCAATACTACCTACAAAGTTGATAGGCACTTCGTAACGGTCTTCATACTGAGAAATCCAGTGGTCTACAAATAGTTGCATACCTTTTCTCACCATCTCACGGCAATATTCGTGATTCTTATTTTCTACTACGAATTTCGCAAAAGTAGCCAAGTAACTGTTAGGGTTTGGCATCTTGTACAAATGATTTTTAATCACATCTGAGCCCAATTCATATTGGTTTTCAAATTTTTGTACAAGGTCTGATGGCATTTTCTTGAAGTAATAGTCGATAATCAATCGTTTACCATAAAAGTTCCCACTCGATTCGTCCATCAAAATATAGCCTAATGAATCTACTGCTTGGTATAATTCTTTACCATTCCAATAAGAGCAGTTAGCACCTGTACCTAAGATACATACAATAGCTTTATCGGTGGGAGCTGTAGTAGCAAACACAGCTGCATAAGTATCTTCTTTCACATCTATTTTAGCGTTTTTGAAGATAGTTGCCAAACTGCGTTCTACAAAGTAACGAATGCGTTCAGTACCACAACCAGCACCATAGAAATAAATTTCGGATACTGAATTTCTATTTTCAAACAATTGATAATTGGTGGTAATACGCTCTACGAGAATTTCTTCTGTAAGTACTTCGGGGTTCAACCCTAAAGTTTGCGTAAAAAATATTTTTTCACCTTTGCTATTTAAGGCAGTCCAATCCGCCTTAGTAGCACCACTGTCTACAATTAAAATCATATCGTTTCGGTTTTATTAAGTTGTTTTTAATACTATTAAAAAAGGTGAGTATGCCCATAGGCAACTCACCTTCTTTCTTTAAGAATTACAATTTAGCAACGTGTTGTGCTAAATCTACTAATTTGTTTGAATAACCAGTTTCATTATCGTACCAAGAAACTACTTTGAAGAAGTTAGCACTCAAGCCGATACCAGCTTTAGCATCGAAAATAGATGTATTTTTGCAACCTACGAAGTCTTGAGAAACAACCAAATCTTCAGTGTATCCAAGGATACCTTTCAATTCACCTTCTGATGCTTTTTTCATAGCAGCGTTGATTTCTTCAAGTGTAGTTGATTTTTTAGTACGGAAAGTCAAATCAACAACTGAAACATCGGCAGTAGGTACGCGGAAAGCCATACCAGTAAGTTTACCATTCAATTCAGGGATTACTTTACCAACAGCTTTAGCAGCACCGGTAGTAGAAGGGATGATATTGCAAAGAGCTGAACGTCCACCTCTCCAATCTTTTTTAGAAGGACCATCTACTGTTAACTGAGTAGCAGTTGTAGCGTGAACTGTAGTCATTAGGGCTTCTTCGATACCGAAGTTATCGTTCAATACTTTAGCGATAGGCGCCAAGCAGTTAGTTGTACAAGAAGCGTTAGACACAATAGTATCAGTAGGTTTTACTGATTTGTGGTTCACACCCATTACAAACATAGGAGCATCGGCTGATGGAGCAGAAATCACTACTTTTTTAGCACCTGCATTGATGTGAGCTTGTGCTTTTTCCAAAGTGGTGAAGATACCAGTACATTCAGCAACTACATCGGCGTGTACTTCATTCCATTTAAGGTTGTTAGGGTCTTTTTCAGCAGTGATACGCACTTTTTTGCCATCTACTACTAAGTGACCATTTTCTACTTTCACATCACCTTTAAAAGTTCCGTGAACTGAATCGTATTTCAAAAGGTAAGCGATGTAATCTACATCCAAAAGGTCGTTAATACCAACGATTTCTACGTCGGCTCTTTCATAAGCAGCACGGAATACGAGACGACCAATACGTCCGAAACCGTTAATTCCAATTTTTACTGACATAATTCTGTTAAATTTAATTTATTCGTTATTTAATTTTAAATTTGTTACGTTACTAAGTTGCCATTATTTCGGCTACGCGGAGGAGTTCTGTATCTATTTTAGAACTACCTTTGATAGCTTTTTCAAGCGGGGTGAGTTCCATTTTATTGTTACGGATACCCACCATATAGTTAGATTTACCTTCAAGGAGAGATTCTACAGCTTTTACTCCCATACGGCTTGCTAAAACGCGGTCGAAGCAAGAAGGAGCCCCCCCCCGTTGCATGTGGCCTAATACAGATACACGCACATCGTAATCGGGGTGATGTTGTTCTACGTATTCTTTAAGTTCGAATACGTTTTTACCTATTTTATCGCCTTCAGCAACCACTACCAAGCTAGAAGTTTTACCAGTCATACGACTTTTTTCCAAAGATTCAAGTAGTTTTTTAAGTCCTATATTCTCTTCTGGGATCAAGATCTCTTCAGCTCCTGCTCCTACTCCAGAGTTGAGAGCGATATGCCCTGCATCACGCCCCATTACTTCGATGAAGAACAAGCGGTTGTGAGAGCTTGCTGTATCTCTAATTTTGTCGATAGCCTCAATTACAGTGTTGAGAGCTGTATCATAGCCTAAAGTAAAATCAGTACCATAGATATCGTTATCAATAGTACCAGGGATTCCCATTACGGGGAAACCAAATTCTTTGTTGAACAAGAGTGCCCCAGTGAAAGAGCCATCACCTCCTATTACTACCAAAGAATCTACCCCTGCAGCTTTTAATTTTTCATAAGCTGCCTTGCGCCCTTCAGGAGTTTTAAAATCTTTAGAGCGGGCTGATTTCAAGATAGTACCTCCTCTATTGATAATATCTCGAACGCTACGTGCGTTCATTTCTTCAAAATCGCCTTCTATCATTCCCTGATAGCCACGATATACACCTACCACTTCGATGTTGTGGTATGCACAAGTACGTACCACTGAACGAATGGCGGCGTTCATACCAGGAGCGTCTCCTCCTGATGTTAATACTGCTATTTTTTTTACTGACATTGTCTGTTTTTAATTTTCCGCCTCAAAAGTACAAAATATTTTTGATATAGCAATAATTTTATGTGTTTTTTTAACACTAAAAAATATAACTATTTAGTTTATTAGGAATTAGAAAATAGATGTTAAAAGTTAGTTTTATAAAATCTTCATTAAATCTTAATGTTTGTTGTATTCCTTTAGAGCTTCACCTAATATGTGAATAGCTTTTACTATCTTCTCCTTCTCGAGTACATAAGCTATACGCACTTGGTTGCGCCCTAAACCTTCGGTAGCATAAAAACCTTCGGCAGGAGCCAACATTACCGTTTCGTTATTTACTGAGAAATGATCTAAAAGCCATATACAGAAGTCTTCTGCATTTTCTACAGGCAATTCGGCTATACAATAGAAAGCCCCCTTAGGCATCGATACACGTACACCTTCTACTTTTCGGAGTTCTTCAATGAGCACGTTCCTACGCTGAGTATATTCCTTTAATACCTCTTCAAAATAAGTTTCGGGTACATCAAAAGCGCGCTCAGCTCCTATTTGTGAATAAGTAGGGGGAGACAAGCGTGCTTGAGCGAACTTCAAAACAGACATCATCACGTCTTTATTCTTAGAGACTACCCACCCGATGCGCGCTCCACACATACTGAAACGTTTAGATACCGAATCTATCATTATAGCATTTTGTTCAATGCCTTCTACTTGCATAATGGAATAATGGGTAGCACCATCATACACGAACTCTCGGTATACCTCATCGAAAATAAGGAAAATATCGTGTTTTTTAGCTATTGTTGCCAATTGCAAGATTTCTTCTTTAGAATACAAATAGCCTGTAGGATTTCCGGGGTTACAAATGAGAAAAGCTTTGGTTCTAGGAGTTATCTTTTTCTCAAACTCTTCTATAGGAGGTAAGGCAAAGTTATCATCAAAAGAAGACGTAATGGGCACACACACTGCATCAAAGGCTTCTGAAAAGCTAATATAGTTCGCATAGTAAGGTTCTGGAATGATAATTTCATCATCGGCATTAGCAACAGTAGCAATTACATAGGTAAGAGCTTCAGAACCTCCACAAGTGATGATAATATCACTACTTTCTACCTTAATATCGTGTTTTTTGTAGTATTCCACCACCTTTTCTCTAAGAGAATCGATTCCCTCACTTTTGGTATATTCCAATACCTTAGGGGTAAAATCTTTTACGGCTTGTACGGCTATTTCAGGAGTTTTAATATCGGGTTGACCAATATTGAGGTGGTAAATAGTTTTCCCTTCCTTAGCTGCTTTTTCAGCGTAAGGGGTCAGTTTTCTAATGGGTGACTGAGGCAATATTTGCGCTCTATGTGATATTGTAGGCATTTTTTTTAATTATTAATGGTTAATGAAAAATTAGCAAATTAGCCAATTTGTCAATTAACACATTGGCTAATTGATAAATCGGCTAATTATATTATTTTTTTACTACTAATTCAGCAATGCGAATAATCACTTCGGTAGCTTTTTCGAGGTTTTCTACGGGCACAAATTCGTATTTACCGTGGAAATTATGTCCGCCTGCAAAGATATTAGGACAAGGCAAGCCCATAAAGCTAAGTTGAGAACCATCGGTACCACCGCGGATAGGTTTGGTAATAGGGGTAATACCTAATTCTTTCATCGCGCGTTCGGCTACTTCTACAATATGCATCACAGGTTTGATTTTTTCACCCATATTGTAATATTGGTCTTTTATTTCGGCTACTGCCACATTAGGGATTTGCTTGTTAAGGTCGTCTACAATTTGTTGTACTACGGCTTTGCGTTTGTTGAAAAGGTCGCGGTCGTGGTCGCGGATGATAAGCTGTACTACTGTATTTTCTACATCTCCAGAAATATCGGTAATGTGGTAGAATCCTTCGCGACCTTCGGTGCGAGCTGGAATCTCATCGGCTGGTAGTGCATTGATAAACTGAGTAGCTACGAGCATTGAGTTTATCATTTTGTTTTTGGCAGTACCAGGATGCACGTTCTTTCCTTTGAAGTGAATTTTAGCCCCAGCTGCATTGAAACTCTCATATTCAAGTTCGCCTATTTGTCCGCCGTCCATTGTATAAGCCCAGTCGGCTGCGAATTTTTTCACATCGAATTTATGTGCTCCACGTCCTATTTCTTCATCAGGGGTAAAGCCTACGCGTATTTTTCCGTGTTTGATTTCGGGGTGTTGCACAAGGTATTCCATAGCGGTTACGATTTCGGCAATCCCCGCCTTATCGTCAGCTCCTAAGAGGGTCGTACCATCGGTTGTGATAATGGTATTGCCTTTGTAGAGCAACAAATCCTCAAAATAAGAAGGTGATAACACTATGTTTTGTTCTTTATTGAGGACGATATCTCCCCCATCATAATTTTCTATAAACTGTGGATTTACGTTTTCACCAGAGAAGTCAGGTGATGTATCGAAGTGAGAAATAAAACCAATGGTAGGCACTGGGTAATCTACATTCGATGGTAACGTAGCCATCACGTAGGCGTTTTCATCTACAGTTACGTCTTGCAAACCAATGGCTTTCAATTCTTCTACCAATAGGTTTGCCATATTCCATTGTTTTTCGGTGCTAGGAGTTGTTTCGCTCTCAGGGTTGGACTGAGAGTCTATTTTTATATACTTAATAAAACGGTCTACTAAATTTTTCATTATATTATAGTTTTTAGTTATTTCTTCTTATTGTTAATTGGCTAATCTTCTAATATTTTCTTGCGTCTCAATTCAAAGTTTCTTCCAAGGTATACTTTTCTTACCATCTCATCAGCTGCCAATTCTTCAGGCACTCCTGATTTGAGGATTCCTCCCTCGAACATCAAATAAGTGCGGTCAGTAATGGCTAGTGTTTCTTGCACATTGTGGTCGGTGATGAGAATACCTATATTCTTGTCTTTGAGCTGTGCTACAATGCGTTGGATATCTTCCACCGCTATAGGGTCTACCCCTGCAAAAGGCTCGTCGAGCAAGATAAACTTCGGACTGGTAGCCAAAGCACGTGCAATTTCTGTACGACGGCGTTCTCCCCCTGAAAGCAAGTCTCCACGATTTTTACGAATATGTCCTAAGCCAAACTCTTCTATCAGCTCATCAGTTTTGCGTTGTTGTTCTGCCTTAGAGAGTTTGGTGAGTTGTAGGACACTTTTGATGTTGTCCTCAATACTCAACTTTCTAAATACCGAAGCCTCTTGTGCCAAATACCCAATACCGCTTTGAGCGCGTTTATACATCGGATAAGTGGTAATTTCGGTATTATCCAAAAAAATAGTACCACCGTTGGGCTTGATGAGTCCTACAATCATATAAAAGGAAGTAGTTTTTCCAGCTCCGTTAGGTCCCAAAAGTCCTACGATTTCGCCTTGATTTACTTCCAGCGAAACGCCTTTTACTACTTTTCTCCCTTTGTATATTTTGATGATGTTATTTACAATTAATTTCATATAATCTTAAAACGAAAAGCGATAAGGCATTTCGTTGAGTTCTGTTTCTAAATCTACCCAATCGTGCACTTCGGTTACGATACTGTACACCATCTCTTCGGTAAGCACTTTCCCTTCGTAAAGGTCAGTAATGGTTTGTTCGCTCATTACTTCTTGCAAGAAGCCTTCGTCGCCCAAATACTCCACTGCCCATTCTTTGTATTTCATAGGGTCAGTAGAAATATACTCAAACTTATCGATGTGTTCTTCCACAGGGAAGTTCTCTACACATTGCCACGTTTCGCCATCTAAAGAGTATATCACGAAAGGAATATCACTTTCTGAAAAGTTTTTACGATAGTATGGTAAGAACACTTTCGGGATACGCTTCTCGAAGTCGTGATTATCGCCCCCTTTGCTATCTTCAGCGCTCGAAGAGGGAACGATTAAGCAAGCTTTATCAATAAAATAAAACGACAGCGACGAACCGTCTTCATCTTCAAAGCCGTGCCCCCATTGGGCTTCATAGCCTTCGTATTCTTCTTCATTTACTTTGTAGTAGGTGTGATAAACTTCAAACTCGTGACCACAAATAATCCAATCTAATACGGCTTCACCTTTGCAAAGCTGTTTCAACGTTTTCACGTTGGGTAGGTGCTGTAAGTAGGTATTACAATCCATTAAAAATATTAAATTACCTTGTTTTGTTCTTTTTTAAAACGTAAGCTGAAATAAAAATACTTATTTCGTATAAGAGCATTATCGGTATCGACACGATAATTTGGCTTACTACATCAGGAGGGGTTATAATTGCTGCAATGATAAGTACTACAATGACTGCGTGCCGGCGATATTTTCGCATAAAAGCAGGTGTTATCACTCCTAATTTGGTAAGAAAATAAACAACAATAGGTAGCTCAAAAATAATGCCACACGAAATGACTGACGAGCGTACTACCGAAATATAAGAGTTTAAATCTATTTGGTTTCTCACTTCGGGACTTACTGAATAAGACCCTAAGAAATTCACTGATAGTGGGGTGATAAGATAATAGCCAAACAAAACTCCTATAAAAAAGAGCAAAGAAGCAATGAGAATAAAGCCACGAGCTAGCTTGCGTTCGTTTTCATAGAGTGCTGGACTGATGAATTTCCAGACTTCATAAAGCACATAAGGAAATGCGAGAATTACTCCTGCCCAAATAGACGTCCAGATATGAGCTGAAAACTGCCCTGCCATTGTACGGCTTTGAATCGTAAAAGGCAATTGTTCGGCACAAAAAGCACTTTCAAATCCAAAAAGATGACCTATCTTACAGAACATTCTGTAAGTAAAGAAATCGCCATTCTTAGGAGCAAAGATGATTTGGAAAATAAAATCCTTACACACAAACGCCACCACACCCACTGCTAAAACAGCTATAATAGCACGTATCAAGTGCCAGCGCAAGGCTTCCAAATGGTCTAAAAAGGACATTTCATCTTGTGATGATTCCATCGTTGCTTTGTTGTTTTTATCTTTTATAACAAATTTGATGGTGCAAAGATAATAAATAATTCATAATTCACAATTAGCAACTAACTTTTTTAACTTACCGCCAGTAATATCAGAAATACTGATAATCATCTTTGCCAGAGGTCGTAGCACGATGGGCAGGTGAATAAAGTAGTTGGACTTTTTAGTCTTTCCGGGGAAGTATCGTTTTGCAATACGTCAATCACATTGTTAGCACCATTAGTTCCAGTTGAAGGTGCGGATATGGGCATCGCCTACAGTCTACGAAGTATTGCAACAAAAAAGCTCTTACTAAGTCCTAAAAACTTAGTAAGAGCCTATGTTTATACTTTTTATATAAGTAGCCTTTAATTTACTAATACGCAAACAAAGGTCTATCTTCCATAAACTTGTTCACTTCTTCTGCTATTTCTTCAAGCACTTCGTCATTATCTCGATTAGTAATCGCACGGTCTATAAAGTCGGCAATACGTTCCATATCAGCTTCTTTCAGTCCACGAGTAGTGATTGCTGATACTCCCACCCTAATACCACTGGTTACAAAAGGCGAGCGAGTATCAAAAGGCACCATATTCTTGTTCACAGTAATATCTGCTTTACCAAGGGCTTCTTCTGCTTCTTTACCACTTACATCTTTATTGCGCAAATCGATAAGCATTAGGTGATTATCAGTTCCATTAGAGATGATATTATAGCCTTTTGCTAAAAGAACAGATGCTAATTTACGTGCATTCTTTTGCACTTGTATAGCGTAATAGAGAAAATCATCAGAAAGAGCCTCGCCAAAAGCAACTGCTTTTGCTGCAATGATATGTTCCAAAGGACCTCCTTGGTTACCTGGGAATACCGCACTGTCTATGAGTGACGACATCATTCGCACTTCTCCCTTAGGAGTTTTTATTCCAAAAGGGTTCTCAAAATCTTTACCCATCAAGATAAGCCCGCCACGAGGACCTCGCAAAGTTTTATGAGTAGTAGTAGTTACAATATGGCAATACGGGATAGGATCGTTCAACAGTCCTTTGGCAATGAGCCCCGCAGGATGTGCAATATCAGCAAAGAGGATAGCACCTACCTTATCGGCAATTTCTCTGAAGCGTTTAAAATCGATATCACGAGAATAAGCTGAAGCTCCTGCTACTATCATTTTTGGGCGTTCACGCTCCGCTATTTCTAATATATTGTCGTAATTGAGTCTTCCTGTTTCCTTTTCTACCCCATAAAATACAGACTCATACAATCTACCTGAGAAATTCACAGGAGAGCCGTGTGTAAGGTGTCCGCCGTGTGAGAGGTCGAAACCCAGAATTTTATCACCTGGTTTGAGGCAAGTAGCATAAACTGCCGCATTGGCTTGTGAACCGCTATGAGGTTGTACGTTAGCATATTTAGCACCAAAGAGCACTTTAGCGCGGTTTATAGCTATTTGCTCTATCTCATCTATTATCTCACAACCACCATAGTAGCGCTTGCCTGGGTAACCTTCGGCATATTTGTTAGTAAGTACAGAACCTGCTGCCTCCATCACTTGGTCGCTCACAAAATTCTCTGAAGCGATGAGTTCAATCCCCAACTCTTGGCGCTCTCTTTCGTCTTCAATTAGTTCAAAAATATCAGTATCTCTTTGCATATTAAAAATATTTAATGTTCAATGATAATCTCATTGCTTCTATTTCTGGGCAAATATACATATATTTTAAGTATCAAGCAAATATTCGTGAAGAAATATCTTCTTAGCCCAATACCACGTCCATTGCCATCATCACTACAAAACCTACCAAAAAGCCTATGGTAGAAACATCGGTGTTCTCATTTTGCTGGGCTTCAGGTATTACCTCTTCTATGACCACATAAATCATAGCTCCTGCCGCAAAAGCAAGGGCATAAGGTAGTATCGGGGTAAAAAAGAGTACTGCGAAAGCTCCTAATACCCCCGCTATGGGTTCTACAATAGCCGAAAGCTGCCCATAAAAAAAGCTCTTACATCTGCTCACCCCCATACGTCTGAGTGGCATCGCTACGGCTATTCCTTCAGGAAAGTTCTGTAACCCAATACCGATGGCAAGAGTTACCGCTCCGGCAATAGAGGCTTCGGGAATACCAGCGGCTACCCCTCCAAAGAGTACCCCTACCGCCAATCCTTCGGGAATGTTGTGCAAGGTGATAGCTAAAATAAGCAAAGTAGTTTTTTGCCAATCGGTTTTAATACCTTCTGTTTGTTTGAAGTTGGCGTGAAAGTGCGGTAATAACTTATCTAATACATAAAGAAAAAGTGCTCCCATAAATATCCCTACCGTAGCAGGTAGAACCTTTATAAAGCCTTCACCTTCTGTCATATTAATAGAGGGTATTATCAAACTCCACACACTGGCTGCCAACATCACCCCTCCTGTAAAGCCTAACATACCATCTAACACGGTCTTGTTTTCTTTCTTAAAAAAGAATACCACTGCAGCCCCCAAAGCTGTTACACTCCACGTGAAAATGGTAGCGTATAAGGCAGCAAGTATAGGGTTTATGGTCTCTAAATAAGTGATAATATCTCGTATCATTTTATGACTTATCTGAAAATATTTTGGTATAATAACATATCTTTATAAACTCCTTGACTGTAAAGCCAGTCTTTTTGTACACCACTGCAACTAAATCCTACTCCCTCAAAAAGGCGTATACTCACCTCATTATCAGCAGGGATATAAGCAATCAGTTGGTGTAAGTCTAAGTATTGTTGCGTATGGGATATCAACTGTTGCAAGGCTTCTTTGGCATAACCTTTCCCTCGATAGACGGGCAAAAGAGCTATCCCCACAGCTGCTCTACGGTGCTTCGGACTAAAATCGTATAAATCTACACAGCCCATAGGCGTTCCCTCTTCAAACGCTATCACATAGCGGTACTGCTTAGCTTCGTAAATATCCTGTTGGGCATTCCGTATATAATCTTGTAGCAAATGCTTGGCAAAAGGCAATTGGGTGTCACTCACCTCCCACAAGGCTTCTTCGTTTTCTAACTGATACAAGAAATCTATATCCTCAGGTTCTAACGCTCTTAACTTTATCATTCTTTACCTTTTAACTCTTCTATTGTTCCTTCAAACACGAATTGAGCACTACCACTCAAATAGATATTCTCATACCCCTCTCCTACTCTATCGAAAGCCACTTGCAAGTCACCTCCTCGAGTGTGCAGGGTAATCTGTTGTGCATCGGTTTCTCCTATGTGATAAAGAGCAATCGCTACGGCTGTAACCCCTGTACCGCAAGAGTATGTTTCATCTTCCACTCCGCGCTCATAAGTGCGCACTTTAAAGCCTTTCTCTCCTTTGCTCACAAAATTCACGTTACTACCGCCCTGAGTAGCATAAAGTTCTCCATAGCGTATAGTAGCTCCTTCGCTTTTCACGTCTACGATATCTACCTCTTCCACCCATTGCACGTGGTGAGGCGACCCTGTATTTAAGAATACGTAGCCTTTGTGTTCTTCTACCTCAGTTACATTTTTCATTTGCAAGCGCACGTAGCTATCTCCTTCAATCGTAGCACGATGCTCCCCATCTACAGCTAAAAATAGCGTTTCGTGTTCTATAATACCCAATTGTTTTGCAAAAGCCACCACACAGCGCCCCCCATTGCCACACATCGTACTTTCACGCCCGTCAGAATTGTAATACACCATACAGAAATCATACTGCGGGTCGTTCTCAAGCAATATTAATCCATCGGCTCCAATGCCAAAACGCCTATGACACAATTGTGCCACAAGCGTTTCGTTATTTTTAGGAAATACCCCTTTGCGATTGTCTATCATCACAAAATCGTTCCCTGTTCCTTGATATTTGTAGAATTTCATCATCAAAAAAGGTCAAAAATTAGTAGCGTTAAGTACGCAAAAGGCGAGGCAAAAATAAGGCTATCCAGGCGGTCGAGTAAACCTCCGTGTCCTGGCAGTATCGTCCCGCTGTCCTTTACCTTAGCAGTTCGTTTAAAGCTAGACTCTACCAGGTCGCCTACCGCACCGGTAACCACCAAAATCACTGCCAATATAAGCCATTGCCATAGTGGTCTGCCACTGTAATACGAAATAGCCGTAGCGATAAGCATCGCCCCTATGAGTCCGCCCACAAAACCCTCAATAGTTTTCTTAGGCGAAATGCGCTCAAAGAGCTTGTGTTTGCCAAAGGCTTTGCCTGTAAGGTACGCAAAACTATCACTCGCCCATATAATACACAACAGTCCTATCATCGTAATTTGCGACTCGTTGTTGAATATATTCTGATAAAAATAATTAGGGTTCGGGTTATTCTCATATTTGTAAATCAGAGGCATAAATATACAACCTCCTCCTATATACAGTAAACTAATAAGCAGTTTAGTATTGTTACTTTGCTTGCGGATAGGCGTTTTTTCGTTGAAAAGCATCATCGTGAGGTATATATTGGCAAGCAAAGTAGCCAAAAGCAGTATATAAACCGAGAAAGGATAAGTTTTTAAGTGAATAAACAGCCACCAAACCAACAAAAAAAGCAAAAATATATGTAATTCCTTTAATCTGATAAGCCTTTTAAACTCAAATAAACAAATAATACCAAAGGATAAAAACAAGAAGTCAAAAGCATCAGCATTGAGCATAATTGCCGATAGCAATAGAAAAACATAAATAAAGCCTGTAATGGTTCTTTTGAAGAGTTCGTTCATAAATTATTATTTATCAATAGGTAAATCTTCTAAGAGTATCAGGTACGTCCTCTTAGAACTCGTGCCGTAATAGTTGATACTATTCTTCTCAGGGTCATCGGTAAAACTTTGTAGCGTAATGAGACCCGTAGGAAATTGTTGTGGGTACTTGTTCTTTATGCCTCTCATTCCTTCAGGAATATCTCTCACCATCTGACTCGTTTTGGCAAAGACAATAAATATTTCAGGTAATTCATTGATATTCTTATGTCTCAACTGATGCGAAGAGAGCATAATCCCCCCCAAAGTAGTGATAAGATACTCACAATCCGTCAAATACACGTTCGAAGTTTCGATATCGGCAGTAAACAGTGGCGTGTGTTCTTCAAACATCGTTTTAATAGTGTGAGAAGCATTACTACTCATCTTCACATATACGCCCAACTCTTTCAGTATGTGCCGAAAAACCTCTTGCACCTGTATTTCGGTAGTGCAATAAATAAATTTTCCGCCATTTTTAGTAAAGTTCATCGCAAATTGCTCATCAGCAGGAAGCTGTTCATTTAACTTGCGTGCTTCATCTTCACTTTTTATATCATTTCTTTTAAATAATCTTCTAAATAAATTCATTGACAATCCGTTTTTTACAATTGGCAATCTAACTAATACTTAATCTTCTTATCCGTTGAAAATCAACAAAAGAAGTATTTTATTCCATTCATATCTGCCCAGCAGATAATACAATGAGCCCTATTTTTTTGCAAATATATACAAAATAAATGAATCTATATACTTTTTCTATAAAATTTGTCATTTGCTTTTATTTTCCTACCTTTGTGCCCTTACTGAATATATGATATTTATTTTTTTGCGTTTTTTTCGCCAAAAACGCAATTTTAACATTTTTTTCTCAATAAACTAAAAGCAGCTTTTTTCCGTTTGATATTCAGCTTAATACCCTCTTTCCTTCGCCTTAGCTTCGTCTTAGGTTCGTCTTAGGTTCGTCTTACCTTCGTCTTAGGTTCGAGTAAAGTAGAGGTAAAGTAAAAGATAAGAACTAAAAACATTCATTGATTATCAACCTTTTGTATTTTTGAGGTGAAAAAACAGAACCTTGTCTTTTTTTGAAGAATATTTGCGAAAAAGCAATTTTTAACATTTTTTTTGCAGTCAATATGGCTATTAATATTAGTATCATAGGAGGAGGCAATGTGGCTTATCACCTCACCAAAGCCCTCTATCAGCTTCCTGAGGTACACCTTCGGCAGTTGCTTAACCGTAGTGAATTTAGCCCTGAGTTTAATGATTTTCAGGTAGATAAAATTCACAGCCTTACCGACTTGCGCCCCACCGATATATGTATTATAGCCGTGAAAGACGAAGCTATTAGTGAAGTTTCAGCCTTCCTTCCTTTCGAGGGGCAATTGGTAGTGCACACCTCTGGCAATACCCCTATGGAGGTACTCTCACCCAAAAACCGACGTGGCGTGTTTTACCCTTTACAATCCTTTTCAAAAAGCACTCAGGTCGATTTTTCAAACATTCCTTTTTGTTTAGAGGCTGAACATACTGAGGATATGGAAAGATTTCTATACCCATTAGCCCAAAAGCTTTCTACAAAAGTGTATCCGCTGAGTAGTTACCAACGCAGTATACTGCACCTATCGGCTGTTTTCGTTAATAATTTCACCAATCATTTGGTGGCTATCAGTCAAAGAATATGCGAGGCACACAACATTCCGTTTGAAATATTAGAACCTTTGCTCAAAAATACTTTCGAAAAACTCCAAACAATGCCCGCCCTCGAAGCACAAACAGGACCTGCACGACGCGGCGATGCCCAAACTATTACTAACCATTTAGCTTTGCTTGCAGGGTATGAACGAGAAATATACAATATAATTACAAAATCAATAATAAACACCTATGGAAAGAAAGAACTATAAAGAACGTTTAAAGAACATCACAACTTTTATTTTTGATGTTGATGGCGTATTTACCAATACTCAAGTGTTTGTAAATAACGACGGCGACCTATTGCGCAGTATGAATATGAAGGACGGATTTGCGGTAAAAACAGCTATCGCCAAAGGGTACAACATATGTATCATTACAGGAGGAGGGAACGTAGGCGTACAAAAACGCTTCGAAAACCTCGGTGTAAAAGATATCTTTATGCTCCGTCACCAAAAGCTCGAAACCTTTTTGAAATACCAAAAGGAAAAACATCTTAAAAGAGAACAAATACTTTATATGGGTGACGATATGCCCGATATCCCTCCAATGAAGCGAGCAGGATTGGCTATTTGTCCCGTAGATGCCGTGCCCGAAGTAAGAGCCGTATCCGATTATATTTCGCATCTTGAAGGCGGACAGGGAGCTGTGCGCGATATTATAGAACAAGTGCTTAAAGTGCGTGGTGATTGGACTTTTGAAGATAAATAATCCCACTTTACTTATTATATAAAGGGCTGTCTACCGGAAGGTAGACAGCCCTTATAATTAGATAATAGAATTAATATTTTCCTAATTCTAATTCTTTTTTAGCAATCGGCGAGCAGCTTCTGAGGCTGCTATCAATCCACCTGCCGACATAATAATATCTTTCAATACTAAACGTCCCGCTCCCGATAGATAAGGGAATCCATAAGCAGGCGTAGGCATATCTCCACCTAAGTTAGGCACATACACCTCAGGAGTCGTGATGAGGAAAGAGAGGGTAACTATACTCATACCGAAAGTAAGTAAGCCTCCTATCACCCCTATTTTAGGCGACCAAATACCCAATAAGGTAAGGAATCCTATCAAACAAATAAAAGCTCCTAAGCCATATGAGAACACATAAGTACCGTTCTCTTTATGCCATTCAATATTAGCTTTTACCATCTTCCCTTCAGGATTCTTGTGTAGCTTGTATTGGGCTACTTCTTTACCTTTGTTTGCTTCACCTGTCACGCCGTTCTCATCAATGGCAGTTTTGCCTGAATTGTTGTAGAAGAAACTCATAAACGGGCTATTCGTTACAAAGGGAACAATACCATCAGCTTCGTACTGGCACACTTTAAGTCCACCAATCCAAGCCATTACAATAAAGATAGCTACTCTGATAAAGTTTACAAAGCAACGTTCGCTATCGGCTAAAAATGATAATAATTTTTGCATAGTGATTTAATATTTAAAATTAACTTTTTATTTGCGGGGGCAAAGATACGGCATTATTTTGTATCTCGAATGGATAAAAAAGGTTATTTCATAGACTTTTCCGTTTTAGGCTGGGCAACGATAGAGATTCCCACCTTTTTTCGGAAGTGTTTGGGTGAGAGACCTACATTTTTCTTAAAAAACCTACTGAAATAAAACTCATCTTCAAAGTTGAGTTCAAAGGCTACTTCTTTAATAGATTTATAGGTGAGATGAAGCAGTTTTTTAGCTTCGAGCACTACACGTTCTTGTATGAGTTTATTGGGTGTTTTTCCTAAAAGTGTTTTTATTTTCTTGCTAAAACTATCGGGAGTAAGACATAATGCTGATGCATAAAACGACACGTTGCGTTCTGTAATAAAATGGTCTTCTAAGAGTTTTTGGAAGTCGTTAGCCAAATGATGTTCAGTTTTAAGAGAGGTATGCTCTAACAATAGGCTTTTTTCTTTACTTGCTAAAGCCAAAATAAGTTGCAAGTATGATTTGAGTACAGATTCTGAATAAAGGGAAGGCGTTTTGCTTTCGTCTTCTATACGCTCAAAAAGAGTTATTATTTCAGCAAAACGTTTATCAGTAACCTTGATATGAGGATGCAAGAAGATAGCGTTAAATAGGAGTCCGTTACAGGCTACTTCTTTTTTGTGGTACTCAATACAGTAGAAATCACCGTGGAATTCCAACAGTAGGTTATCATTCGCAGTACCTTCTACCCATTGAAAATATTGATAAGGTGATAGAAAAAGTAGTGTATTACCTTCATAGGAATAGGGCACCGTATCTACGGCAATTGTTCCTTCTCCTCGAAATATAAATACACAATAATTCTCCACACGTACAGGTGTGAAGAATTGTTGTAATGCGATATGTTTAACAGCTATATCCACTATTCACTAAAATGCCTTAATACGGTACATCAAACCAATACTTACGCGATTGGTATCAGTAGTTACATTCGTAAGCTTGTTTTCACGACTTCTTCCTATATAAGCCAAGAAGAACCGCAAGTCTTGCTTTTCAAAAGGTAAGTATTCAACCCCTGCAAAATAACCTATACCTGTCATTTTATTATCAGTAAGGTCATTTTTAGCAGTTTCGTATAAGCCTTGTGCAAAGATATTGAGTTGAGGAATAGGTTGATATTCTGCTTTTAGTACAAAACTGTTGTACTTGGCATCTTTTACAAGTACTGTGCTACTCATCGGAGTATATTTCAATCTATCCAATTGTTCATTAGCCATCATATAATCAAAGAAGACTTGGAACTTAGGCAAATTGAGCTTTGTACCCAACATCAACATCCAATTGTTATAGCCGTCGGCTTCACTTTGCAAACCTCCTCCCCAACGAGTTTGGACAAGATTGTCAAACAAGTTACCATTCCAATTAAAAATATAAGTAAGAGGTGCTTTGCTCGCATTGATAGTATTCGTAGCTGTTCCATAAAGTGTTTCAAAGCTATCATTGCGTACATCAGTAATCTGCAAATTGAACTCGTGGTTTTTATTAGGGGCATAGGTTATCATTGCTCCTAACATAAAGTTATCCATATTTTCAATGAAATCAGAGTATTCATAGATGTTCATTGGGTTTAGGTCAAACTCAAAACCTCCCCACGCTTGGCACATTTTACCTGCAGTGAGTGCCCATTTATCGTCTAAACGGAAACCTGCATAGAGCATATCGGTAGCTTTGGCGAGATTATCCAAAGAAGTTCCTGCATTTGATTTGTTCAAACGATGACGGAAACGGTAGAAAATACGGTCGGTAATATCACCTCGAACCTCCAATCGCAATTGGCGCGCTTTGAATTGAGCAGTCATATCTTGGTCTTTTACTTTTTCAAGATCAAAGCTCGATTGAAAGTTGAAGTACATATTAAACTTCTTATGAATAGGGTTTTCCTCTTCATCTTGTGGCATAGGTAGAGGCGCAGGAGCAGTAGCTTTTAACTGGTCAATTTCTGCCCTCAATTGGTTGATTTGGTCTTGCAAATCTTGTTGTGCAGTGGCAACACCTCCTACCAGAAGGCTTATTGCCAATAATATTTTTTTCATAGTATAAATTAGTCGTTAATTGTTAGTCTTTAATCGTTAGTACTTAGCTAACGATTAAAGACTAAATCTTAATATTCATTAAAGTATTTTTGGATTTGTTTCCAATCTTTGGTTTTAGTGAGTGCTAACATCAATAGAACACGGGCTTTTTGTGGGTTGAGTGCTTGCGCAGCTACAAATTGATATTTAGCATCGTCTACTTCGGCATCGAGAGTTGTTGCTCCTGTAGGTACGCGTGAAGAACGCACAAACTGAATGCCTTGCTCTCTTGCTTTTACTGCCAAATCAAAGATAGTGTGATAAAGATTTCCATTGCCTACTCCAGCGTGTACAATACCATCGAATTTAGCGTCCATAAAGGCTTTCATTGGCAATTCGGATACGTTAGAATAGCTGTATACAATACCTACTTTAGGTAATTCTTTAAGGTTATCTACATTGAAAACAGATTGATAAGTATGTTTGTTTTCAGGAGTGCGGTTAAAGAATACTTTGCCATTGTGAATGTATGCCAATTTGCCATAGTTAGCTCCTTGGAAAGTTTCGACAGCAGTGGTATTGGTTTTAATCACATCTTTGGCATCGAGTACGATGTCGTTCATACACACCATTACCCCACGCCCCATAGCATTTTTATCGGCAGCAGTTACTACTGCGTTATAAAGGTTTAGAGGGCCATCGGCACTCATACCGGTAGCAGGGCGCATTGCTCCTACCATTACTACAGGTTTTTTGCTGTGTACGGTAAGGTTAAGGAAGTAGGCGGTTTCTTCCATTGTATCGGTACCGTGAGTGATTACCACTCCATCATATCCTTCTTTATTTAAGAGCTGGTTGATGCGTTTGGCAAGTGTGAGCCATACCTCATCGTTCATATCTTGTGAACCAATTTTCACAATCTGTTCACCACTTACATTGGCTACGTTCTTCACTTCGGGCACTGCTTCCAAGAGTTGATAAATACCGAGCTCACCAGCTTTATAGTTGGTTTCAGTATTTGATTTACTTACTCCTGCGATAGTACCGCCAGTAGCTAAAATACGAATCTTTGGCTTTTGTTGCGCAAAGACTGCCACAGTCATCATTAAGAGCAATGAGAGGGCAATTTTTTTCATCAATGTTATCATATATAATTTTAGTTATTAGTTTTAAATGGAAAGTTAAGAATTAGAAATTAGATATTTCACATAAACATAATTATTAAGTAACCTACTGCAATGGCTACAATAGTAGCTACAAAACCAGGAATTTGGAACGAGTGGTTCAGCACGTACTTGCCTATGCGAGTGGTGCCTGTTCTATCGAAATTGATAGCGGCAACTACCGTTGGATAGTTAGGAATAAAGAAATAACCATTCACAGCAGGGAACATTGCTATCATTGCCATTGGGTGAATGCCTAAGGCAATCCCCAACGGATAAAGAGTTCGTACCGTAGCGGCTTGACTAAATAAAAGAACAGACATTACAAAAAGAGCTACTGCAAAAAGGAAAGGATATTGAGTAACTATTTGTTCGATGTGCATTTTGAAGAACTCAATATTGCCATTGAAAAAGGTATCTCCCATCCAAGCAATCCCAAAAATAGCTATCACGGCTTGCATACCTGCAATAAATACCGAACCTTTTACTGCTTTATTGATGTCTACTCGAGCAAAAATAATCATCAAGCCAGCGATAGACATCATTATAATTTCGATGAGTTGGGTCATTCCCATCTGTACTTTCTCACCTCCTACTTCAAAAGATGGACGCAAGGTATCAATAGAACCAAAAAGTACGATAGAGAGGACTCCTATAAGGAATATAATCACTGACGTTTTGGCTCTTTGCAGGTCTTTACCGGTCATTTGCGAAGCGGTATGACTTTCTTTTTCTAAAAGACCTTCACGTAAACGGCGTTGGTATTCAGGGTCTTTTTCGAGAGGAACGCCCATAAAACTCACAGCTATGGCGCCTACAATCACCCCTATGAGCGTAGCGGGGATACACACCATCAGGATATTGCCCAGTGTAATACCTTTACTACCTAAGAGCTCAGCTGAAAGTAAAGCGGCTGTAGCTGCCGAAATAGGGCTGGCTGTAATAGCCTGTTGCGAAGCTATTACCGATATAGAAAGCGGACGCTCAGGGCGTACCTTGCTATCGGTAGCAATTTCGGAGATGATAGGCAAAAGCGAATAGGCAATGTGACCTGTACCTGAAAACAAAGTAAAAAAGTAGCAGACTACAGGCGCCAAGAAGGTAATCATAGCGGGATTTCTGCGCAGAATTTTCTCGGCTACCTTCACCAAATAATCTAAACCTCCCGCTGCTTGCAAGGTAGCAGCCGCTGTAATAACTGCTACAATGATAAGCATTACATCGATAGGCGGATTACCAGGTTTGAGTCCGAAACAAAAAACCAGAATTCCTAAACCTATCATACCGAAGATACCGAGCCCAATACCTCCTACTCTGGCTCCTACAAAGATAGCGAGGAGCACGATTAATAATTCTATATATATCATATTCAATGAATAATTGACAATAACAATTAGTAACTACTAATTTTGGGTCAAAGATACGAAAGTTTTTGAAAACAAAAAAGAGAAAAAGAATATTTTTTAAAATAAAAAGAACTTTTAAATTTAGGAGATAACTTATACTTAGCTTATAGGAAGCTTATAGGAAGCTTGAACGAATCTTGGAAGATTGGTATAGAAAGGGTATATAAACACTTGATATACAATAGTTAAAAATAATATAATTTATACAATTCAGTTAATTTCCATTTTTTGATTTTTTAAGATTTCTGTATATAACATTAAAAATTCTTTTCAATGTCGAACGGAGGTCATTCGCAATTATTTGCTACCTTTGCCCTCAAAAATAACGTTATGGAATTTACCTACACTTTAGCAGATATCAATACAATTGCGAAAAAACTTCTTCCTCACTTACACTGCAAAGTGGTGATTTTTAGAGGAGGAATGGGATTTGGCAAAACAACACTCATCAAGGGCTTGGTGCGTGCCTTAGGCAGTACCGATAATGTGAGCAGCCCTACTTTTAGCCTTGTGAACCCTTATGAAGGTGCTGATAGTCGTATTTACCATTTTGATTTTTACCGTATCAAAAATGAGGAAGAGGCTTTTGATATTGGCTTCGAAGAATACCTCTATTCGGGCGATTGGTGTTTTATTGAATGGGCGGAAAAGGTTGAAAAATACTTGCCTGATACTTATACCACAGTCGAATTGATACAAATAGATAAAAACTATAGAAAATTAGTAGTTAGCAATTAGAAAATTAGCAAATTGATAAAATGCTCGTGCGACTCGCACCAAATTATGATTAAACACATTCTCAATTTTAAACGTCCTTCGGGGACATCAAGAGGGGTTCTTACCTCCAAAGAAACCTTCTTTTTAGTAATAGAACAAGAGGGCAAAAAAGGCATAGGAGAATGCAACCTCTTTCGTGGACTTAGTGCTGATGATGTACCTAATTATGAAGCAAAACTGCAATGGGTAGAACAACACCTGCATTTGGGAGAAAAGGCTTTATTAGAAGAGCTCAAGACTTTTCCGTCTATACAATTTGGGGTGGAACAAGCATTTAGGTCGGTAGTAGCTCCACAGTGGTACGAGCTCTTTTCTTCGAACTTTACGAAGGGAAAAGACGCTATACCTATCAATGGACTCATTTGGATGGGCTCTCCCGACTTTATGAAAATGCAGATAAAAAAGAAACTCGCTCAGGGTTTTCGCTGTATCAAAATGAAGATAGGAGCGATTGACTTTGAAGAAGAATACCGTATCTTGAAAGCCTTGCGCAATGGGTTTTCGGCAAGCGATATAGAAATACGGGTAGATGCTAATGGTGCATTTCAAGCAACTGAGGCACTGAGGTATTTAGAACGCTTGGCTACTTTGCAATTACACTCTATTGAGCAACCTATACGCGCAGGACAGTGGGAAGCGATGGCTGAACTATGTGAGCAAACACCTCTGCCTATCGCCCTTGATGAGGAGCTAATAGGGATATTTACAAGGGAAGAAAAACAACGACTTCTGAGAGAGATACAACCGCAGTATATCATTTTAAAACCTTCTCTCATAGGAGGTTATAGTGGTTCTGAAGAATGGATAACCCTCGCCGAAACATTGGGTATAGGTTGGTGGGTAACATCGGCTTTGGAGAGCAATATAGGGCTCAATGCCATTGCACAATGGACGTACACACTTCGCAACCCAATGCCCCAAGGCTTAGGCACGGGAACGCTGTATACAAACAATATACCTTTTCCTTTGTATGTAGAAAACGGACATATAGGCTTTAATCCTTGTGAGCGCGTAACATTTCCCTTTTCATAGGCGGTCCGGGCAATCGCTCCACCGTAAAGCCACAAGCTTGCATCGCACGGCGTACAGAGCCTTTGGCAGCGTAGGTTACCAAATAGCCTCCTTGTTTAAGGGCAGTGTACATTTGTTGGAAAATAGCTTCTTGCCACAATTCAGGTTGTACTTGCGCCCCAAAAGCATCGAAATAAATAAGGTCAAAACTATCGACATCACTAATAGTTTCAAAACGTTGTAATCGCTTTTTGAAACTAAAAGAGGGTGATAGGGTAATGAGTTTGTTCCAGATACAGCGATGCATTTGTTCAAAGACAGAAGTGAATGTAACATCGTTCAGCAATTGCGAAAAATTCATCTGTGAGGCTTCGTCCCACGAAAGCGGATAGGCTTCTACCGTTTCGTAACGAATATTCAGTTGCAAAGATTCGTGTTCCTTGTAAGTAGCCAAAGCGTTAAGCCCCGTGCCAAAGCCAATTTCTAAGATAGAGATGCTTTGATGGTCAAACAGTTGCAATCCGTTTTTGATAAACACGTGCTGAGTTTCTTGAAGCGCGCCGTGTACTGAGTGATAGGTCTCGTCCAACTGTGGAATATAAAAGCTGGTAGAGCCATCAGAGGTTTTTATAAGTTCGTGAGTCATTATTCAGGTGAAAGATAAAAGATAACAAGTAATCGTTTAATAGTTAGTGTGTTGAAAAATATAGGTAAAGATTTTTGTGTTTTACGCGACAAAGTTAAAAAATATTTTGTACCTTTGACAAAAATTTAGACAAAATCAAAAACTAAAACAATATGAATTTAAAGATTGAAAAAGTAAAAGAAAGTCGTATTAACCAGATAGACTTTTCAAAACTGAGTTTTGGTAAAACTTTTGCTGACCATATGTTTATCTGCGAATACAAAGATGGACAGTGGCAAAACCCAACCATCAAACCTTATGCTCCTATAACCCTTGAACCTTCGGCAAGCGTATTCCACTACGGACAAGCTGTTTTTGAGGGAATGAAAGCTTATAAGGACGACAACGGACACGTTTTTCTATTCCGTCCGCAAGAAAACTACAAACGTATCAATAAATCCTGCTCACGCTTGGCAATGCCTGAGTTTCCTGAAGAATGGTTTGATAAGGCACTCCGTACTCTTGTAGATATTGATAGTGAGTGGATAAAACCTGGATTTGGCAATGCCCTCTATTTGCGTCCATTTATGATTGCTACTACTGCTGGTGTGCAAGCGGCTCCTGCTAAAAACTACCTTTTTATGATTATTACTGCCCCTGTACAAGCTTACTACAAAGGCGATGTAAAAGTAAAAATAGCCGACTATTACAGCCGTGCTGCTAATGGAGGTTTTGGTTTTGCTAAAGCAGCAGGTAACTACGCAGGTCAGTTTTTCCCTACTCAGGAAGCTGCCAATGAAGGCTATCAACAAGTAATGTGGACAGACGATGCTACACACCAATTCTTAGAAGAAGCAGGTACAATGAACCTATGGTTCCGTTTTGGTAACACCCTTGTTACTTGCCCTACTAGTGAACGTATTCTCGATGGGGTAACTCGTAAAAGTATCATTGCAATAGCCGAAAAATTAGGTATCAAAACCGAAGTACGCCCCGTGAAAGTAACCGAACTTATCGAAGCTGCTGAAAAAGGTGAATTGAAAGAAGCATTTGGTTGTGGAACGGCAGCTGTGATTAGCCCTATATCTGGATTTGGCTATAAAGGCAAAGATTACAGCGTAAATCGCCCTGCTGAATTATATACCGATAAAATCAAACAAGCAATACTTAACATTCAGTATAACAAGGCGGAAGACCCCTTCGGCTGGAGAGTGCAAGTAAAGTAAGAAAAAAATAATTTGTGAAAAAGTTGTGAAAAAGTTTGCAGGTTTCAAAAAAGGTCGTACCTTTGCACCCGTAAAACAAGAACAACAATGGCCTCGTGGCGCAACTGAATAGCGCATCTGATTACGGCTCAGAAGGTTACAGGTTTGAATCCTGTCGAGGTCACGAAAAAAGCTCCAACTTTGTTGGAGCTTTTTTTATTTTAATGAACGTCGTATAAGGAAAATAAATATACACAATTTAAATCTTAAAACAAAGTAGTGGCATAATAAACTTTTCTAAGAGCTTTAAGTTCTTGGAAATGTTTATTTTTATAATGATGTAAATACTTAAAAACTTCCCTCTTAAAACCTAATCTTATTTCTTATAGAGCTCCAAGTATTCCCGTACGATTTCAAAGTCATCAAAATGGTGTCTAACACCTTTTATTTCTTGGTAAGTTTCGTGTCCCTTACCGGCGATGAGGATAATATCACCTTTTTGAGCGTTCTTACAAACGGATTGTATTGCCTGACGACGGTCGGTGATGGTTTGTACTTTGTGGAAATGTTGTGGCTGTACCCCTTGTTCCATTTCGGAAAGAATCGTCTCAGGTTCTTCGTTGCGCGGGTTGTCGGAAGTGAGGATTACATTATCGCTGAGGGTTGTAGCGATATCTGCCATTATAGGGCGTTTGCCTTTGTCGCGATTGCCCCCACAGCCCACTACAGTAGTGAGGGTCTCGTTGTGAGTGCGTATATCGTTGATAGTTTTCAGAACGTTTTCAAGAGCATCGGGGGTATGAGCATAATCCACTATGGTAATCACTCCCGTAGCCGATACTGCATACTGAAAACGTCCTGCCACAGGTTCTATGGTGCTGATAAGAGTAAGCGCTTCGAGTTCGTCAATACCCAATAGAGTAGCTGTAGCATATACCGCCAAAAGGTTATAGGCATTAAACTCACCTATGAGTTTTGTCCATACCTCGTGCTGATTGATACGCAACAGCAAGCCGTCAAATCTGCTCTCGATGATATATGCCTTATAATCTGCGTGAGTTTTGAGCGCATATGTTTTCTTCTGGGCTTTGGTATTTTGTAGCATAAAAGCCCCATTCTTATCATCGTTGTTTACTAAGGCAAAAGCAGTAGCGGGTAACGCATCAAAGAAGCGCTTTTTTACATCGCGATAGGCGGCAAAGGTTTTGTGATAGTCGAGGTGGTCGCGGGTGAGGTTAGTGAAGATACCTCCTGCAAACTGTAGCCCTTCGGTACGATGCTGGTCGATACCGTGAGAGCTTACTTCCATAAAGCAGTATTTCACCCCTTGTTCTACCATTAAATGCAGATAATGATTCAGTTGTAGAGGGTCGGGGGTGGTGTGAGTAGCTTCAAAACGCTGATCGTCTACGTATATCGCCACTGTGGAGAGCAACCCCGCTTTTTGTCCTGCTTTTCTAAACAATTGGTAGAGAAGTGTTGCAATGGTAGTCTTTCCGTTAGTTCCTGTAACACCTACTAAGGTGAGTTTTTCGGAAGGATTACCGTAGAAGTTAGCGGCAATCAAGGCTAAAGCACTATGACTATTGGGGACTACTATATAGCTCACATCAGGCAAGGGCTGTTGAGGTAATTGCTCACATACAATGGCAGTAGCGCCACTGTGTATAGCTTGGTCTATGTATTCGTGTCCGTTAGATTGCGTACCCGTGATGGCAACAAACATACTTCCCTTTTCGATCTTTCGAGAGTCGAAGCAAACGGAGGTGATATCTTTATCTTCCACATAAAGGGAAGTTTTTATAGTGATGTTTTTAAGTAATGTTTTTAAGTCCATAATGTTAATTCTCTAATTTGCCACATTGTAACACCACTACTATATTGCGGGGCACTTTAGTACCTTTGGCAACTGATTGTGCGCTTACTTTACCTTCACCTGAGAATTTCACTCGTAAGCCCATATTCTCCAAGAGAGCAACAGCGTCCATTACATTCATACCACTAAGGTCGGGCATTATGGTTTTGTACTTAGCAGCTTTGGCGTAGTAATCTTCGTAGTTTGTAGTAGTACTCGCTGATATTTTATCTACGTTTTCTACCGTATCCATCAACAGCGAATTGGTATAGATTTTATGAGCAATACTCTTAAATACAGGTCCTGATACATCGGCACCATAGAAACCTACACTCTTATCGGGTTCGTGAATTACCACTATACAAGAGTATTTAGGGTTATCAACAGGAAAGAAGCCTGCAAATGAGGATATATAGCTAAGCTTACTCTTATCGGCACTGGCATAGTTCTTACGGGCTGTACCTGTTTTACCTGCCATTGAGAAATCGGGAGAATGGAGGCGATGCCCTGAACCGTAGGAACGTTCTACTACATTAGCCAATAGTCCCTTGGCACGGTCGGCTGTTTGTTTAGAACATATTTTACCATTGATAATCTCCACATTAAACTTCTCTACTGTTTTATTCCATTCCTTTACTTCTTTTATCATTCGGGGTTTGACCATTACTCCCCCGTTGGCAATTGCATTATAGAAAGCCAAGCTTTGCAAAGGTGTAATCTTTACGGAGTAACCTATTGCCATTGACTCAAGCGTTACCCCACTCCATATTTTGTCGCGAGGTGTAGGAATATAGGGAATCCCTTCACCTAAAATAGGTAAGCCTAAGGGTTGATTTAGGTTCATTTGAATGAGCTTGGTAGTAAAATCAGAAGGAGACTTTGAAAAGAGACTATGCACGAGTTCAGTCATTCCGACATTAGAAGAGACCGAAAAAGCTTTGTTCAGACTTATATTTCCTGTAAACCTATGTTGAGAGTCTTGAAAAGTCTTATCGTAATACTGTTGTTTTCCTTCCTTGATATCTACCACATAAGTCGTATCGATATTGCGGGCTTCCATAGCGGCTACTACCGTCATTAGTTTGAAGACTGAACCAGGTTCGTGTGCTTCACCAATAGCAAAGTTATAACGCTCAGAATATGTATCGTTTCTAGTATTCAGTTCTAAGTTAGAAATAGCTTTTATCTCACCTGTATTCACCTCCATTACTATCACACAACCGTGATGAGCCTTGTATTTTTTAAGTTGTGTAAGCAAAGCGTGGTGAGCGATATCTTGGATATTGATATTGATAGTAGACACTACATCGTAGCCGTCCTTAGGTTCGATGATATTAAAACCACTGGCAAGTTTCCACTGTCCTTGTGCTATTTTTTGTTCTACGCGTCGACCTTTGGTTCCTAACAAATAGCTGGCATAAGCACCTTCCAAACCTACACGGGTAGTATAGCCTGTTTCATCAGTACGGGCATAGCCGATACTGCGGTGTGCAATCCCTCCTAATGGATATTCGCGTTTTATATTGCGCTCGACGATAATACCGCCTTTATAAGGACCTTTATTGAAGAGGGGGAATTTCTTGATTCGGGAGTACTCGCTATAACCCAGATTAGTGGCTACGAGCATATAACGATTCTTTAAGCTACGTTCTTTTTTAAAGAGATTTAAGTAAAAGCTATTGGGTTTTCCAAACATACGCGAAAGCGAATCGCTGAGGGGTTTTACATACCTATTGAAATTAGCTCTGGAAGGCGCAATACCGTCCCAACGGATATCATACCGAGTTACCGAAGTGGCAAGCAAGCTACCATCATCAGAATACAAATTACCTTGACTGGGGATAATATCAGCTTCTCGCAAGGTAGTTTCGTCTACTTTGGCGCGATACTCATCACCGTCAATTTGTATTTTTATGAGCTTTACCGCAATGACTCCTATCATCAGTAGCATCATAATGGCTACCAAATAAGTGCGCGATGTTATCTTTTTATCGTTTTTTTCCAATGCTTCTTTCTACTTGTATTATCTATTATCTCAAAGATTACTCTTCTACAATTGCCTTTATTTTTTGTGGTGGTTTTTCGGGTTGTTTGAGTCCTTTACTTTCTAATTGTTCTAAAAGCGAAGACTCCAAACGCACTTTCTGCAAACGCGAACGCACATCGACGAATTCACTCTTGAGCTCATTTACTTCGTCGTTGAGCTTAGCTATTTGGTGCACTTTGCGGTCTACCATATGCGAGCTGGCTATCATTATAACTCCCAAAGCAAAAAGAAAGCTTATGAAGAACCAATTTCGGGTAGCTTCTTTACCTTCTACCAAAAATTTTCCTCGCAATATATTCTTTATTTCATCAGTGGCTTTTCCCATTTTTTTTTCAGTTATGAGTTTAAACGTTCGGCGATACGGAGTTTGGCACTACGAGCACGGCTGTTTTGTGCTATTTCAGTATCATCAGGAGTGATGAGACCGCCTACTTTTTTAAAGGGTACTGACACATTGCCATACCAATCTTTCTCAGGAGCTCCTTCTAACTGTCCGTCTCGAATGAAGCGTTTTACACAGCGGTCTTCGAGCGAATGATAGCTGATAAGGCTGATACGCCCTTGGGGCTTGACTACGGCAGGGAGTTGTAGCAAAAATGATTCCAAAGCTTCTATTTCGGCATTTACCTCTATACGAATGGCTTGATAGATTTGTGCTAACACTTTGTTCTCTTTAAATTTAGGCAAGAGAGTTTTTACTGCCTCTTGTAGTTCACTGCCTAAGCGTATTGGTTTCTGCTCTCGGTAACTGATTATGGCACGGGCTATCGCTTTGGCATTTTTCAGTTCGCCATATTGAAAAAAGATATGAGTGAGTTCTATCTCGCCATACTCATTGACGACTTCTTGGGCTGAAAGAGGAGCTTGCTGGTTCATACGCATATCGAGTGTACCTTCAAAACGAGTAGAGAAACCGCGCTCAGCTACATCGAACTGGTGAGAGGAAACCCCAAAATCACCCAAAACTCCATCTACTTGTGTTACCCCATAAAAGCGCAAATACTGACGCAGATACTTAAAGTTTTGCTGAATAAGAGTAAAACGTTCATCATCGATGGTATTATTAAGGGCGTCGGCATCTTGGTCGAACGCATAGAGGCGTCCGTTTTTACCGAGGTGCTTTAAGATTTCGCGCGAATGCCCTCCCCCACCAAAGGTAACGTCGACATAAGTGCCATTATCTTTGATATTCAGTCCCTCAATGCTTTGCGTTAAGAGTACAGGAGTATGATAGGGGGTGTTATTGTTCATTTACTTGCTACGTGATATAATAGAGTGCAAAGGTACGAATTTAATACTCAACCACCAAATTTAAATTAATGGTTAATGATTAGTGGTTAATGATTAATGATTAGTGTTAATGAGAGAATGTGAGAATGTGAAAATGACGAGTGACAAAAGCCCCCGAACCCCCGAAGGGGGACAAGCTCTAAAAAATGACAACACTTATCAGTTTGACAATCAAGGTTTATTTGAAGCTAAAGGGATGCGAGTCGCACGGGCAGAGGAAATGGGAGAATTAGAAAATGAGGAAATGGGAGAATTAGAAAATGAGGAAATGTGAGAATTAGAAAAGATATAAGTTAAATTTACAGATTGTAGAGAGTTAAAATGTGTTAAATATTATAGTTTGTGTTATTGAAAAAAATACAATGATTTGACTTAAACTTTGAGTTTTCAGCAATGTTTGAGCAAAATGATTGAGAAAAAAATGTTAAAATGAAGGATTTACCCTATTTTTTAGCAAAGTTTGAAGGAGGAACGAAATGTTAAAATTTACTTTTGCCTATTGACTTTTAAAGAAATACATTATACTTTTGGTGCAAAAATAAACAAACAATGAGTCATAAAATTATCAAATTCGGAATGCTGGCATTGGTAGCTCTTGCACTTACTTATTGCCAACGTGAGGATGCCCCTGAGGCACCACAACAAGACCCTGTTCCTGCCGTAGACCCAGAAGCGGTAGTGAGCTTAAACGAAGCCAAGAGTCTTTTTGAGGCTTCGGAAAACCAGAAACGCACTGCCAACAGCGTAAGCCGTAGGAAGTACCCGTTTATTGAATTAGAAACCGATTGGCGGTACTTTGAGCAAACACAAACACTCGTAGGCGATGCTTATTCTAAAATACCTATAACTATTGTAGGTAGTGATTTGAGTGCCGAAATGCTCTTCTTAAAAGAAGACGGTGTTACTGAACCATACCTTTTTATTACAGAGCCAGACAGCCTTACTAACGACAACCGCATTGTAAATGCCGATTTCTATTTATTTACCCCCAAAGGACAGTTTATCTCAGCCTACCGAATGACCGATGGGGTGATTAGCCACCAGTTAGTACCCAAAGTTAAGGCAAATTATAGGCTTGTAGTAGATACTGATGTAACACCAACGGGAAGAAAAAGGCCTAAGAAAACCAAAGGAACGCCAGCTTCTATCAAGGTTGACGGTAAAAAAGAAGACTCTGGAGGATTAGATAATGGAAACGGAAGCGGAGGCGGAGGCGGAGTAGCTAGTGGAGACGGAGGAGACGCTCCTATTCAGTTAGAGCCTGTAAATGTTTATGGCACAAGACCTGCTCATTATGGCTCTTATCCTACCTATAACGGAAACAACTATGAAAATTTCACCAAAGAAAAAGACCCCAAACCCAGTGAAAATGGCATAGGAGGAGGAAATGGAGGATCAAGCAGTAGTGATGTAGGAGTGGGCATCGTAAAGGGAGGAAAGAAGAGTAAAAATATGAGGACAATAGATGACGAAGAGAAAGAGAAAAAAGAAGAAGCTCCAGTTCTTGATAGACCTGACCACCCTATATCTGATAATAAATGTTTCTTTAGCACAGTAGACCTCAATAAAGGTGCTACATTAACCATTTATGTAGATGAGCCTATCCCTGGAACAGGAGAAGTTGTAAAAGGATTAAATGTAGGGCATACTTTTATAGGTATTACACAAGGAGAAAACCAATATACCTATGGATTTTACCCCAATGTACCAGGATATAAAACAGTAACTAATGACAATTTTTCGTCTGTACTAGGAAAAGACGATAGGCATACTTTTTCTGTTTCTTTTTCGGCTGAGATTTCTCCAGAACAGCTACAAAAAATTATAGATTTATCTAAAAAATCTTATGGTCGTCAATACAATTTAAGCTATAGTAATTGTACTGATTTTGCCATATCTGTAGCCAACTTAGCAAATATCACTTTACCCTATTGTAAAGGAACTTGGAAAGGAGGAGGAGGTTCTGCCCCTGGCGTATTGGGTAACGCACTAAGAAATAGTCCAGCATTTAAAGGTAAAATTAATACAAGTGGAGGAAAAGCTCCCGCAAGTAAAGGAAATGGTTGCTAATATGAAACAGTTATTCTTTCTAATTTTAATACTGCCTTTATTAGCAATGACCCCTCCTAATAAAGAGGCAAGACAACGAAAAGTAGTAGAGGAATATGTACATACGCTTCTCAATACTGATGATGACACTATACGTGCCATTAGGAACAATGAAGATATTGCAAAACTTTCCTCTTTGTTAAAACTTACGAGAACCTATACAAAAGAGGAAATTGATAATGCGATAGATTTTCTGTTATTTGTAAAGCGAACCTTGAAAGGACATAGATATAAGATACTAAACTTTAAGGAAGGTGCTAAAAAATTAAAGAAAGATAAAATAACTCCTCCTAAGTCTGATAGGGGAGATATATTTTATATTTATGATATAGATCAAAAAGGCGTCTTTTTTCAGGCTTCTATAATAGTAGATGATGATTATAAGATTATTAGTATTGCTCTCGGAATGTGTGACCACCCACAAAGGCTATGCTTTCTGTATCTTTAACAGTTAAAAAAATAAGGCAATGGTAAGAAACCATTGCCTTATTTTTTTCAATAGAGTGGGGATTTCAAAGGTGTGTTATCGGAGAATCTCGGAGGAAATCGGAAAGTATCGAAGATAGGGTTATGGTATAGTTAGCTTATAGAAAGCTTATAGGAAGCTTATACGAATCTTGGACGATTGGTATAGAAAGGGTATATAAGTAGTTAAGAATGAGGGGTTAATATCTGAAATTAAAAAGTTAAAAAGTGTTAATTAGGTGAAGGAAGAAGACTGGAAAAACGAAAGTATATAGAGACGAAAAAGGAGGAATATAGAAACCGTAAAGGCTGTAAACTGGAAGAGAATGGTATAAAAATTGATGTGTGGGGCATAGATGTATTGGCATTTATGATTATTTTCGTATCTTTGCACCATCATTGGAATGAATTTGAATGAAAAAAACGTATTACTATATATTATTCACTTGTTTATTAACCTTTTGTACTAACCTTTGGGCTCAGAATGACAATAGCAAGACCCGCCGTATCGAAATTATCTACGGGGGGGAATTTACGATTGACAATGAGAAATACCCTGGGGCTACTATCTTTAAATCGGACGGACAACGGGTACAGTTTCGACATCAAGGGTTAGACGTGTGGTGTGATTTGGCAGTGCTCTACGAGGAGAAAAACGAGGTGATTGCACACGGCAATGTAGTGCTACAACAAGGCGACACGCTACAAATGAACAGTCAGTACGTATCGTATAAAGGGAATACTAAAACAGCTGTAGCCCGCGAGAACGTGCTATTGCGCAATGGGAATATGACGCTGGAAACCCAAGAACTCTTCTTCGACCGCAACTCTCAGGAGGCTTATTACAACAATTTCGGGAAAATTACTGACCCTGAAAATGAGCTCACCAGTAAAACAGGAAAGTATTACGTAACGACCAAGAAAAACCAATTTACCAATTCGGTAAAGATTGTCAATAGAGATTTTACGGTTAATTCGCAGGTGTTGGACTATTATCACAATTCGGGCAACGCCTATTTTTACGGCAAAACTACCATTGTGGGCGCTGACTACAAAGTGTATTGCGAGCGTGGTTTTTACGATACGCGTCGACAATTGGGTTATTTTATGAAGCACGCCAAGATAGAATACGACCTGAAAACCTTGGTGGGCGACAGTTTGTATTTTGATAAACGCCGTCAGTTTTCTTCGGGCTCTAACAATATCTTCATTTCGGACACGGTAAACAAGACCTTTGTACGAGGGCATTACGGCGAAATTCACAAGGCAAAAGATTCGATGTTTATCACCAAAAAGGCAGTGGTAATCACATTAGTGGAGAAAGACTCGATGTATATGCACGGCAAGCGCATTTTGGTTACTGGCAAACCGCAACACCGCGTGATTCGCGCTTACCCCGATGCTCGTATTTTCAAAAGTGATATGCAAGCCAAGTGCGATTCAATTCACTCTGACGAGGCTAATGGGCTGACCCAAATGGTGGGCAAACCTGTAGCGTGGACAGGCGAAAGCCAAATGACGGGTGACAATATTCACCTGATTGCCAATACGAAGACCGAGCAATTGGACTCTTTGAAAGTGTTTAACAACGCACTGGTGGTAGAGAAAGACAGTTTGGGCGATGGCTATAACCAAGTGAAAGGCAAGTTCTTGTATGGCAAATTCAAGAAAAATGTTTTGCGACAAATAGACTTTTTGCAGAATACCGAGTCTATTTATTACGTGTATAACGACGCTAAGGAGCTGGTAGGTATCAACAAACTGACTTGTAGTCATATTAAGCTCTATTTAAACAAAGACCAGCAAATACAACAAACGGTGTTTATTACACAACCATCGGGGAATTTATACCCAGACGATAAATTACACGTGAACGACCGCAAGTTTAAGGAATTTATATGGCGAGGTGATGAACGTATCCGCAGTAAAGAAGAGATTTTTAGCGATGCGGAGAAGAAAATAAAACCCAAGAAAATTAAGGGAATGAAGACTCCTGAGGAGATAGACGAGGAGGAAAATCTGCTTGCAAATCCGTCGCTTAAAAAAGAGAATAAGGCAGGAAAAGAGAAGGCTAAAGAGAAGCCTAAAAGCAAATAAGACGAAAAGTTGGCATTTTTATTGCACAATAATAAAAAAAGGCGTACATTTGCCTATTGATTAATTTTAAAACATAAACTATATGAAAAAATTTATTATCGCAATGTCGGTGTTGGGATTAATTACCACATCGTGCGTATCCAAAAAGAAGTATGCTGAATTAGAAGCAAGAAACAAACAGACTGAGGATTTGCTAAACACTGCTACCGTAAAACTCAATATGTGTTTAGACGAAAAGAACAACTTGACTCACAAGTTGGAGAGTATGAAAAATCAGAACGACTTGCTCAAAGAGAACAATCAGCAGCTCATCAACAATATGGGTAACCTTACTACGCTTACCCAAAAAGGTGCTGAGAACCTTGAAAAATCATTGGAAAGCTTGCGTGAAAAAGATTTAACTATCAAGAATTTGCGCGATGCTGTTACCCGTCGTGACTCAATAAACCTCGCCTTGGTACAAAGCCTCAAAGGAGTGTTGGGTAACTTAGACGACCAAGATGTAGACATCAAAGTAGAAAAAGGTGTGGTATTTATCAATATCTCTGATAAGATGCTTTTCAGCAGTGGTAGCTACACTATTTCTAAAAACGCAAAGAGCGTACTTGAAAAAGTTGCAAAAGTGGTTAAAAATAAACCTGACTTTGAGTTTATGGTGGAAGGACACACCGATAACGTAAACATCAAAACGAGTTGTATTCGTGACAACTGGGATTTGAGCGTAATGCGTGCTACCGAGATTGTACGTGTTCTACAAAAAGACTTTGGAGTTGCTCCTGAGCGTATGACCGCTGCCGGACGTAGCTACTACGTGCCATTAGCAAGCAATGGTGATGCTAACGGACGCGCTCTAAACCGTCGTACTCGTATTGTGGTATTGCCTAAGCTTGACCAATTCTACACTATGATTGAAGAGGGAATGAAAGACCCTGCTATCGGTGGTAAAGGAAAATAATTAGCAAATTTGAACATTAGCAAATTAGAAAAAATGAAATAAGAGTCAGCAGTTAGTGTAAGGCTAATTGCTGACTTTTTTGTATGGAAGATGAAATACGAATTACTTTTAAACAAGATAAGGGGATATATAGCTCTATCGGGAAAGGACTGTGCTCTTATAGAAGAGCTTTTTGAGCCTTTGTATCTTGCCAAAGGAGAGGTACTACTACAAGAAGGTAAAGTCTGTAAGCATTTTTATTATGTAAACAAGGGGCTACTGAGGCAATTTATGAATTATGATGGGAAAGAACTTACTATACACTTTAACGAAGAGAATACTTTTGTTTGCGACTATGAGAGTTTTATAACTAAAACACCTTCACAGAAAACAATCATTGCACTTGAAGATAGTGTTTTGCAAATGATTTCTTACGGTAATTTGCAACGGTTTTACAAAGAAATAGAAGAGGGTGAACGGTTTGGTAGGCTACTACTTGAAGAGACTTTTATCAAAGCAGTACAATACATTATTTCGGGACTTACTGATAGTCCGCAAGAACGTTATTCGAAATTTATGAAACAATATAAAAATATTGAGCAACGAGTAGCACAGAAATACATAGCTTCGTTTGTAGGAGTTACTCCACAATCATTGAGCAGAATTAGAAGAAGAATAGCCTATATGTAATTTATTACCCCAAGTTAATTTTTATCTCACCACTTCTGCATTATTTTGCATCTCAGAAATTAAAAACAGAATAACAGATGAAAAGTAAAAATCTTCTTCAGCGAGTAGCTCAATTTATTACTATTGTGGGGCTTAGTTTATTAATAGGAAATATTTCGGCTTTTATAGCGATGAATATGCTTTCTACACCACAAGACACTTCGTTCTTCTTATGGCAACGCCGATTTATAGATGCGATGGTTCAACTGGGAATGATTAAGGGAATGTGGTTGTTCCTTATAGGCAATATTGTAATTTACTTATGCCAAAGAACTCGGAAAAACTTACTATTGCTTATACTTTCAATCGCAGTATTTATATTGGGTGAGTTTTTTATCATACCCTTATCTTACGAAACTTCACTTTTAGCTTTTCAGCAGTACGAAATGAACCAAGTAACTTCTGATTTTCTTACAATAAAACATAAAGAAGACGTTTTGGGAGGAGTCAATCTGCTTATATTGTTGATATATTGTGCGTGCTACAGGTGTAGTTAGTAAATTAGCAAATGAGATAAGAGTCAGCAGTTAGTGTAAAGCTAATTGCTGACTTTTTTGTATGGAATAGTGAATAGAAAGTGCGAGCCACACAAGCAGTCGTAGCACGATAGGTATTTTTTTAATTGATAAATTAGTAGATTTTTGAAGTTGTAAGTTTAGTAAAAAAACAATCAAGCGTTGGTTATTATTTCACTAATCATTGATTAGTTTTTTGTATAAACCACAATATTGTTATACCTTTGCACTCAAAAAGACACAAAATTGATAACTTATTAAAAGAAATAGATAAGTGCTATAAACATCTTGTCTTATACTTTTGTACCGAAAAAAATAAAAACAGTAACATATGAAAAGAAAATGTTTGCTACTATTGTTTTTAGTAGCTACAACTGCTGTTTTTGCACAGCACAAGTACACCCTTAGTGGTTCGATTGCTGATGTTTCTAACGGCGAAAAGCTCTTAGGGGTAAACTTTATCATCAAAGAACTGCACACAGGTACCTCTACCAACGAGTACGGGTTCTATTCTATTACCTTGCCCGAAGGCAAATATACCATTACCATTGAGTATATAGGCTATGGTACTCACCAAGAAACTATAGTACTAAACAAGAATATCCGCAAAGATTACAAACTGAAGCCTGAGGCTATTCAGCTTACAGGAGTAGACGTAACTGCAAATGCCACAACCCAAAAAACAGCAGTACGCAAGCCTGAAATGAGTGTAGCTTCTATTCCTATCGCTACGGTGAAGAAACTGCCTGTACTAGTAGGTGAAGTAGATATTATCAAAACGCTGATGCAGATGCCAGGGGTGAGCAACGCAGGCGAAGCATCATCAGGATTTAACGTGCGTGGAGGTGCTGCCGACCAGAATTTAGTACTTCTTGATGAAGCAACGATTTTCAATGCATCACACCTCTTTGGTTTTTTGAGTGTCTTCAACGCTGATGCTATACGTGATATGAAGCTCTACAAAGGAGGAATTCCGGCACGTTATGGCGGACGTATCGCTTCGGTTTTGGATATTTATCAGAAAGAGGGGAACAAGAACAAGTTTGGGGCTACAGGGGGCATAGGGGTGCTCTCTTCACGATTACTTGCGGAAGGTCCTATAATAAAAGACAAAGCGTCGTTTTTAGTAGGAGGTCGCGCCTCTTACGCTCATCTCTTTCTCAAACTGAGCGACAATGAAAATTCGATGTACTTTTACGACCTCAATACAAAACTCTCTTACCAACTGAACCCAAACAATGCGCTGTATCTTTCGGGTTACTTTGGTAGAGACCTTTTTAAACTGAGCGATAACCTTACTAATGCTTATGGTAATGGTTTAGTGAATTTGCGTTGGAATCACTTATTTACTGAGAAGCTCTTCTCAAACCTTTCGGTTATTTATAGCAATTACGACTATAAGTTTGACTTTAACTGGATTGATATGATATGGACTTCAGGGATAGAGAATTTCAACCTAAAATATGATTTCAAGAACTATGTATCAGAGAAGTTTAAATTTACCTACGGTTTTCAAGGACTATATTATACCTTCAAACCTGGTAAAATAGTACCTAAATCTCCTGCCTCTACTATCAAAGAAAAGGTTCTTGACCATAAATACGCTGCCGAAACAGCTTTTTATATAGATGCCGAACAGAAATTAGGAGAAGCTCTTACGGTATCGTACGGAGTGAGATTGAGCTCTTTCTATCACTTAGGGAAACGCACAATAAATATGTATAAAGATGACAACCCTGTGATATTTAACACGAGCCGACAAATCTATCAGAAAGCGACCCCTATTGGGACGAAGTACTACGGTAGTAACCGTATTATAAATTTGTACTCTAACTTCGAACCGCGCTTTACTATGAGCTATGCTTTCAACGATAATAAATCAATAAAAGCGAGTTATGCACGCACGGCTCAATATGTACATTTGATTTCTAACACAGCTTCGCCTTCGCCTTTGAACGTATGGGCACCCAGTGATGAGTTTATCAAACCACAGTTAGCTGACCAAGTGGCGTTGGGTTATGCTTCTAACTTCTCGGACGATAAATACAGCATAGAGGTTGAAACTTATTACAAGAAAGTGCAAAATCGCTTAGACTATATAGACGGTGCGAACCTCATTGCTAACGAAGCAATTGAACAAGTATTGCTAACAGGGGAAAACAGAGCTTATGGTTTGGAACTGTTATTGCGTAAAAACACCGGTAAACTCACTGGGTGGATAGCTTATACACTCTCAAAATCGGAAATGCAAACTAAAGGACGTACCTCTGAAGAAATAGGTATCAACTACGGCGACTGGTATAGTGCTCCCTACGACAAACCTCACGATGTTTCGATTACGGCTACCTATGAGCTCTCTGCTAAATGGACATTCGGAGCTGTATTTAACTTTCAATCAGGCTTACCTACTAATTACCCCGTAGGACGTTATAACTACTTAGGAATGAGTGTTCCTGACTATAGCAAACGCAACGAATACCGCTTGCCTACTTATCACCGTTTGGATCTTTCGGCTACCTATACGCCACAACGCCCAAATAAGCGTTGGAAAAGCGAATGGGTTTTCGGTATTTACAACGTGTACAACCGCAAGAATGCTGTGAGTGTTTCCTTCCGTGAGAACTTAGACACCCATAAAAATGAAGCCGTTAAACTCTCTATTTTTGGTATTATACCCAGTGTAACTTATAACTTTAGTTTCTAATGCTTAAACCTCTATTTACTATGAAAATAAGAAATATTTATATTATACTTCTCAGTGCTTTAGCTTTAACTTCTTGTGAAGAGGTCATAGATTTAAAATTGGACTCTGCTCCTCAAAAGTTAGTGATTGATGCATCTCTCGATTGGAAGAAAGGAGAGACAAAAGCCTATCCTGTAGTGGACATCAGTTATACGGAAGCCTATTTTGGTGATACGCCTTCACCTGCTATTGATAATGCCATTGTGAAAATCAAAGCACATACTCAAACCCAGACACAAGAGTACCAACTCTCGTTATGGGACGGTACTTCTACCATTACCACTGATAACGTAGCTACATTAAAAGGCGGGAGCCGTTATGTATTTCCCGCAGGTATCACTCCTGAGTTAGGCAAGGACTATGAACTTATCATAGAACTCAACGGACAAACCTATACTGCTAAGAGCAAAATGCTTGAAGCTCCTATAATACCTTCTGACAAAATAGTACAAAAAGAAAACGGAGGCTTTTTAGGTGACCAAATAGAGTTAAAATTCTACTTTGACGGTATTAGTGATGGTGTAGCCAATGCTTATTTAGTAAGGCTGACACAAAGTAGTAGTAAAAAAATTACTTACGGGACTTTGGACGACAACTATATAGCTAACTATAAGTTTTTCTTTATAATGACAGGACTCAATAATGATAAGTTAAACAAAGGAGATATTGTAAACGTAACACTTTATCGAATTCACCCTCAATACAAAGAATTTGTGCAAATGCTTATAAGACTATCAGAAGGACAAGGTCCGTTTACTATTCCTACGCGCCCCATAGGTAATATTGTGAACAAAGGAAATTCTCGTGAGAACCCTCTTGGAGGGTTTCGGGTGGCACAGTATACTACGCTACAATATACAGTAAAATAGTTGCCCGTACGGCTCACACTACCACTTCACTTGTACCAAAAACTCGTGAGAGTTACGCGATTGTAAATTGAGATGTGTTTGAAAGTAGGTTTCAAAACCATATCCCACTGATAAATAATAATTCGGGATATTGAAGAGCACATAAGAGCTAAAAGCCTTATCAGTGCGATAGGTAAGCCCTACCTCAGCACGGTTTAAATAGTCAGTAGCTACAGTGAAGTTTGTTGAGGCTTCTTGTTTTTTAGCAAGACGTATTTGTACACTTGGCTTTAGAGTAAATTCAGAAGAGATATGCCAATGATAGCCCGCCATTGCATAATACAACATATTCTCAGCAACGGAAGTCATTACATCATTTTCCATACCCACTTTATCAGAAGCGAGCATATTGGGGATAGATAGCCCTACATAAAAGTCACGCAATTCATAATAAACTCCAGCTCCAAAGTTGAATTGGAACTTCCCCGAGATATCTTGCAAATAGGGGTCGTAGCGCGTAGCATTCTGTCCCGCATTGTACAAGTGATTATATGTGCGTATTTGGCTTATATCAATATTAAAAAACTCTCCTCCAAACTTAATTCCTCCTACGATATTAGAATGTTCGTTTATAGGCACTCTATAAGAAAAGTCCCCAAAAGCACCCGTTTGCTTCTGAATAAATACTTTATTATTGGTTACTGAAAGCCCTAAGCCCACGCGGTCAGTTATCTTGTGAGTGGTAAAAAAGGTTTGCGTTTGAGGAGCTTCATTCATTCCACGCCATTGGTTGCGAATGTCTGCTGAAATAGTATGCCCCTTTTCCTTACTTACCACAGCTGGATTCACCAAGTTTTGGTGTTGTTGATAAAATATGTACGTAGGATCTATAGATTGAGCTTGTAGTGCTCCTGCGATAAACAAAAAAACACTGATAAGTAATCTTCTTTTCATTCTGATAATAATTTCTTCTAATAAAGGATAAGAGCAAATTGTAACTACAAAGCTCCAATATTTGAGTAAAGGCAATATAAACTAACAATTAGAAACAAAAACAACTCAAACACTTAAATTCTGAATTATAATAACACTCTTTGTTTCATTTTCACCTCTTAGCCTTACCATTTAAATTGTACCAAAAACTCGTGAGAGTTGCGCGACTGTAAATTCATATGGGTTTGAAAATAGCTCTCAAAACCATAGCCTATAGATACATAATAGTTAGGAATGTTAAATAACACATAAGCATTCACAGCTTTATCTGTGCGATAAGTAATCCCTAATTCTGCTCGTTCCAAAAAGTTTCCTGCTACTGTAATATCGGTCGAGGGATATTCGCCTTTGGCTAAGCGCATCTGCAAACGCGGTTTAATAGTGAAATCGGGGGTAAGACGCCAGTAATAGCCTGCTATGGTATAGAAGTACATCGTTTCGGCTAAAGAAGTCATTTGGTCGTTATCCATTCGTACCCTATCGGTAGCAAGCATATTAGGGATAGAAAAACCTACGTAAAAGTTAGGGTGGTCATAATACAGCCCTGCCCCAAAGTTAGTCTGGAACTTTCCTGAAATGGTTTGCAAATAGGGGTCGTAATAATAAGTAGGGTGCATACGTGTGCCATTAGGGTAATATTGGTTATACAAGCCGTTATAATACGTCATATCACTGCCGTCTATATTATAGAAATCACCGCCAAATTTAATTCCTCCTATCAATCGCGAGTTGTACGAAATGGGTATTGCATACGAGAAATCAGCGTAAATGCCTGCTTGTTTCTGTATAAATACTTTGTTGCTTGCCAATGAAAAACCTAACCCCACTCGGTCACTCAAACGATGCGTAGTAAAAAGGGTTTGCGTTTGTGGGGCTTCGGTCATTCCTCGCCACTGGTTGCGTATATCCACCGAAATAGTGTGTCCAAACTCCATTCCCACTGCCGCTGGGTTTATTAGGTTTTCGTGTTGTTGATAAAAAATGTATGTAGGGTCTGTAGCTTGTGCGCGCAAAGCACTTGTGCCTATTACCAACATACTTAATAATATCTTTTTCATAGGATTCTGTGTTTTTCTCTTCTTAATAATTAATGTAAATCCAAAGTTGTTTCTTGTTCTTTTCACTGCCGTCAATGCTGAAAATAGCTACATACGAACCTCGTGGCACTAAGGTACCATCAGATTTCTTTCCGTCCCATTGGTTCTTGTACCCGTGAGCCGAGTAGATTAATTGCCCTAAGGTATTGAATATATACAGGGTGTTATTAGGGTATCGTTCAGCACGCGCTATCACATAAGTATCATTCACCCCATCGCCATTAGGGGTAAAAGCGTTGGAGATAAGCACATAATCCACCTGTGGGTCTTGTGCATTCGGGATTCCGTCGCCATCTACATCGTCATCACAAGCGTCGCCTATACCGTCATCGTCTAAATCAGCTTGGTCTGGATTGTAAACATTAGGACAATTATCTTGGTCATTTAAGAAACCATCTCCATCTATATCGTTATCGCAAGCATCTCCTATACCATCGTTGTCAGTGTCTTGTTGGGTAGTGTTAGACACGGTAGGGCAGTTATCCAAAACATTTAAAATCCCATCACCGTCCATATCGTCATCACAAACATCGCCTATACCGTCATTATCAGCATCAGCTTGGTCAGGATTGGCTACAGTCGGACAGTTATCCATACGCGAAGGTATGCCGTCATTATCCACATCGTCATCTTCTTTTACGGTGATATTCCCTGCATTCACTGCCAAAAATAGGTTCTCTTCAGCTTTCACCATAAACCTTCCTTGCTGCGTTTTAATAGCATCAGGCACACTTATTTCAGCTTTCCCGTTATTAGGTAAGCCCGTAGCTAAGGTATGCGAAAAAGTAACTCCGCCGTCAGTCGAAAAGAGTATCTTCACTTTTTCGGCATTCACAGGTGCTTTATCTGTATTAGCTACATCCCACTGCAAACTTACTTTTTGTCCTACATACCAGGTGCTTTGCTCGGTATGCGAACTCACTTTAAACGGACCCGCATCTGCACTCACTACCACATCAATGGTTTTATAAGCTGTATTTCCTGTTTGATTGCTTGCTAAAGGACGGTCGATAACCATAAAAGTCCAATGCAAGGTACGCCCTATGTTGAGCACTGTTTCCCAAGCATCTCCTTTTTTAGGTTTTTGCTGGGTGAGCGTACCCGCTACTATACGCTCCAAACGCGGGATATAGCGATATGATTGTGCTGAGGGTTTCATAGAGCGTGCCGTAGCTCCTGAACGTATTGTAGGTGAAAAATAATAATTACCCGTTTCTGTATAATTGTCGCTTTCTTCCCACGTATAAAGCAACGCATCGCCATCAGCATCGGTAGCAGTACCTTCTAATAAATAGGCAGTTCCATACGGAATAGTGTAGCTTTTCAAGTCGGGTATCTCAGGAGGGGTATTGCCCGTAGAAATTTCGGTAGCACAAGACTTGCCTTGTAGGTTATCTGTAATGTCGTAAATAGTGCGGTGATGAAAATAAGGGTCAGCATTCTGTTGCACATCATAATATCGCGTAACTCCTGCGTAGCTCATAATAGTAGTACCACTCCCTGGTTCCATCTGCGACCCCGACCCATCTTCTCTGCGATAAGAAAAAGTATGCCGTGCCCCCAGTTGATGTCCTATCTCGTGAGCTACCACATCTATATCAAAAGCACTTCTATTGCGTACGTAAGCAAACGGATAAGACGAAAATCCCTGTCCTTTGAGGTCGTTGGTACACACGCACCCTATACAACCTGCATTACCTCCTTCTGCAGCATTGTGAAACAACTGCCCTATATCATAATTAGCATTACCTATCTTGTTGTCCAAAACTTCTTGCAGTACACGAGCTTTATTTTTGTACCATTCTTTTTCGTAGTTAATACCCGTAAAAGGGTCAGTATCTTTAGTCTCATATACTATACTATCGTCCGAAACTAACTGGAAAACAATCGACAGCTGTTGCCCATAGACCTCATTTACACGGTTTAGCGTACTGACTATTTGGGCAAAAGCTGAAGCCTTCCCCCAGAAATAATCAGTATATTCGTGGGTGCAAGCAATTGCAATGCGAAAAGTACGTTGCATAGGTTTAGTCTGAAATGAAGGGCGTTGAGCCGCTTTACTTTCCTGCAAAAGAGTAGGCACATCTAATGTTTTACAGTCTATGAATGTTTTTTCAACATCCTTACGACGATAAACCCTGTAATAAACACCTTCTTTATCTTCTGCTTCTATAAACGAATAGCTCAACTCTTCTTCCATAATAGCATCAAGCCCATAATCGCTCCACGTAAAACGAATATGTTTAGAGGGATCAGTTACTGATTTACCCACAAAAGTTTTAATAGAAGGATATTTGCGTGCAACTGCTTCCGAAAGAACCTGCGTAGGTGCAATGCGATAAGTAATGAGTGTTCCGTTGGCATCAGGTATCTGAACGGTAGCCTCACTGCGTCTACTATCGGTTTCCAAAGCACGTGCAAACGCCTTTTTATTCAGTGTAAAATACTGATAATTTGGGTTATTAGTAGTTACTGCTGCACTGCGCTGAGTCGAGAAATCAGCTTTGCGCCAATAATTCTGTGCCGACCCTTGTAGCACCACCAAAATAAATAACCAAAAAATACTATTGTAATTGCTATATCTCAATGTTTAATTCTTTATATATTTTTAATTTCTTTTGCTTCCTCACTTAATATTCACCAAAAAAATCACTGTCTCGTCCTAAAAAAGGTTGTCATAATTAATTATTGCTTTATTTGTCAAATTTTCTTATCTTCCCATTTTCCCATTCCCTCATTTTCTCATTTCCTCATTTGCTAATTAATCCGCCTCCACATACCCAGCTGTGAGCCCTCACTGGCTTTACCTTTTACCTTTTACGTCTTACTTTTTATCTCCTCGTGTGGCTCGCACTATAATACTCAAACGCCTTGTAAATCTCTTTCTCAAGCACTACACAATCCGTTTTAGGCTTACCTATCTCCTCCAAAAGCACAAAGTGTACTCTGCCCGCTACATTCTTCTTGTCAAAACGCATCAACTCACAAATATCCTCAATATCCTCTTTATGAAAAGTTTGTTTACTGAAATACTCTCCCAATACGCTTTTCACCTTATCGCATTTGCCCTTAGGAAAGCCTAACTTTTTCACCGATAGGTAAGTAGCCAACACTATTCCTATCGCAATAGCCTCACCGTGCAACAAACATTCGCGATTGGGGTTTTCCAAGCAATACGACTCGATAGCGTGCCCCAGCGTATGACCGTAATTCAGTATTTTTCTCAATCCACATTCTTTCGGGTCTTGCATTACCACTTCGTTCTTTATCACCACCGATTCGTGAATAAGACTGTCCAAATCAGCTAACGAAAGGCTTCTCAAATCACACATTTTGTTCCAATAAGCCTCCGAGCGAATAAGTCCGTGCTTAAACATCTCTGCCATTCCGCTACGCAATTCCTCAGCAGGTAACGTTCCTAAATATTGCGAGTCTATCACCACCCCCAACGGATTGTTTATCACTCCTACAAGATTTTTCAAAGGACCTAAATCCACCCCCGTCTTCCCCCCTACCGAGGCATCTACCATTGCCAGTAAACTCGTCGGCACATTAATAAAGGGCACTCCGCGCATATAGGTAGAAGCCACAAAGCCTCCTAAATCGGTTACCACTCCTCCTCCTACGTTTATGAGCAAGCTCTTGCGGTCGGCTCCTAATTCTGAAAGTGCGTGCCACACTTGCGTACAAGTATCGAGGTTTTTATGCAGTTCTCCCGCTTCTATTTCTATAATTTCTATCGGAATATCAGTAATGAGAGTAGGTAAAAACACAGGCAAACATTTTTCATTGGTATGACTGTCCACCAACAAAAACAGCTTCGAAGGACGTTTTTCCGCAACTATTCGATTGATAAAATCAGTTCCTTCCTCATTAAAATAAACGTTGTAATTTCCAGCTCTGATAACATTTGCTTCCATCAGTACAGAATTTTTGGCAAAAGTAGTAAAATAATAACAATTGTACAAATTCCCCTTTTCAGCACCAAAAGACCGTCATATACACAACACATTTACTCCTTCTATTCACCTTACATTCATCTTAGATTTATTGTTTCTTCGTCCATTCTTCGTTCATTCTTCGTTTATTCATCACTGTTACCCCATTGTAGAGCCATTGTAGACCCACTGTAGACCCACTGTAGACCCACTGTAGACCCACTGTAGACCCACTGTAGAGCCACTCATTGTTCGATTATCCTATAAGCTTTGTATAATCCTCTCCCAATTTCACCATTAACCATTAATCATTAACTACAAGCCTTCTTTCACCTATTGTTCGTTCATTCTTTACCTACCCTTGTGGCTCACACCACACTGTACCAAATTTGCTAATTGATAAATTATTCTTACCTTTGCCTCTCAAAAATAAACTATAATGGAAGTAAGCAAACGTTATGCACAACGCGGAGTTTCGGCAGCCAAAGACGAAGTGCATAAAGCTATCAAAAATATCAATAAAGGATTATTCCCCAAAGCCTTTTGTAAAATAGTCCCCGATTACCTTACGGGCGACGACAACTATTGTCTTGTAATGCACGCCGATGGTGCCGGTACCAAGTCGGCTTTGGCATATATGTATTGGAAAGAAACCGGTGACCTAAGCGTGTGGAAAGGCATTGCACAAGATGCCCTCATAATGAACATAGACGATTTATTGTGTGTGGGAGCAGTCGATAATATTATGCTTTCGTCCACCATTGGGCGCAATAAAAACCTCATTCCTGCGGAAGTCATTTCAGCTATTATCAACGGAACAGAAGAGCTGATTGCAGAACTCTCTGCCTTTGGAGTGCATATCCATTCTACAGGGGGAGAAACTGCCGATGTAGGTGATTTGGTGCGCACTATTATTGTCGATTCTACCGTTACAGCGCGCATAGAACGCCGTAAAGTGATTGATAACGCAAATATCAAAGCGGGCAATGTGATTGTAGGACTCGCCTCCTACGGTCAAGCTACCTATGAAAACGAATACAATGGCGGTATGGGTAGCAACGGACTCACCTCAGCGCGTCACGATGTGTTTGCAAAAGTATTAGCACACAAATACCCCGAAAGTTTCGATGCCGCTGTCCCCAGTGAGCTCGTATATGCTGGCACGAAACAACTTACCGACAAGGTAATTGGCAGTCCGTTAAACGCTGGAAAACTCGTTCTCTCTCCTACCCGTACCTATGCACCCATCATCAAGAAGATATTAGAAAAGTACAACAATACCCAAATATGTGGTATGGTGCATTGCAGTGGAGGCGCACAAACTAAAATACTGCACTTTGTAGATAACTTGCATATTATCAAAGACAACCTTTTCCCTACCCCTCCCCTTTTCAAACTCATTCAAGAAGAATCCAACACCAATTGGAAAGAGATGTACCAAGTGTTCAACTGTGGGCATCGTATGGAGCTCTATGTAGAGGAAGCCATTACAGAAGATATTATCACTATTGCAAAATCATTTAATGTAGAAGCGCAAATCATAGGTAGGGTAGCCTCATCAGATAATAAATGTCTCACTATAAAAAGCGAATATGGTACTTTTGAATACTAAATTAAACATACGAACTGATGTACGATGGGCATTTACCTATTTCGTTATAGTAGTGTGCTTGGGTATCTTTATGCGCTCGGTACAAGTAGTAGACTATCCTTTCGATTTCAATTATCGAAATATCGTGCATACTCATTCGCATTTAGCACTTTTAGGGTTTGTATACGTACTGCTCTCGGCTATTTTAGTGCGAACTTTCATTCCTCTTAACGCTCAACTTCACAAACGTTACCGATGGCTGTTCTACATCACTCAGTTATCGGTATTAGGTATGCTATGTAGCTTTCCTTTTCAAGGATATGGGGCTGTTTCTATCAGTTTTTCATCAGTGTTTATCTTCTGTACCTATTTTTTTGCGAAGTTTTTTATGAAGTATGCCACTTCCCCTTTTGTAAAAATGGGAATTTGGTATCTTATTCTATCGAGTTTGGGAATATGGCTAATGCCCGTAACCATAGTGAAATATGGCAAGTTCTCTGATATGTATATGTGTGCCATTGCCTTCTTTTTGCACTTTCAATACAATGGTTTTATGCTCAGTAGCCTAATGGGACTCTTTATAAAGAAATACGGTTGGGACGTTCAATATCCTCAGCTCATCAAGCGCGTATTCATTCTGTTTCAAGCGGGAATTATAGGTTCGCTTTTCATCTCTTGGGTAGGCTATTTTAGCTATCCTATTTACTATATCGTAGGAGGAGCTTCGGTGCTTATTTGGCTCATTGCGGTAGTGATGATATTGCGTTTATACCTAAAAACTCAACCTAAGAGTTTTTTAGCTACTGTATTTATCAGTTTCTTTATCGCCAAAGTAGTAATGATGTTCACAGGTGCTTTCCCTGTTCTTACGCCTTATTTGTTTAAAAACATCGACCTGTTGATAAGTTACTTGCACTTTAATTTTCTAGGGATTGTAACCATAGGTCTCTTGCTGTTTTTAGAAGAAGTATACAAAGTAAACCGATGGCTCGTTTATCTGTTTCTTTTTGCTTTTATCACCACCGAGGTACTCATCACCTACAAAGGTTTTTCAGTAATTGTAAACTATCCTATTTTCAGTAATTTTTATGAATGGTTATGGGCATTCACTGCTCTTTTTTACTTTCCCGCAATAGGGTGGCTCATCGGTAGTTTTAAAATAAAATAAAGTAGAAAGTTTCGTTTTTCCAATATAAATACTACTTTTGCAAATTGGTTAGTGCAATTAGGCACATCTTTTGATATAATAACAGAACGTTTAAAGTTAATAACGAAGTTTATGAATAAAACAAAAATTTGGTCAGTACTTGTAATATTGTTGTTCACTACTCCTTTTTTTGCCCAAAACAATGAGCGCAGAAAGGTAGATGGTGTAGCAGCAGTAGTAGGTGATTATTTGATTTTAGAATCAGATATCGACAAGGCGTATATTGATTTGCAACAGCAAGAGGTAGACACTCGTGAAATCAACCGTTGCCAGATGCTCGGCAAACTGATGGAAGACAAACTCTACGCTCACCAAGCTGTGCAAGACAGTGTGAAGCTCACCGATAGCGAAGTACGTGACCAAGTGAACCAACGTATTGAGTTTTTGACCGCTCAGTTAGGTGGCGACATTAAGAAACTTTTAGAGTTCTATAAAAAAGACGACGAACAATCTATGCGCGACGAGCTTTTCAACCTCCTAAAAGTGAGTATGCTCGCTCAGCGTATGAAACAACAAATTATAAAAGATATAGAAGTAACTCCTGAGGAAATACGCACCTTCTTCAACGCTATTCCAGCCGATGAACGTCCGCACTTTGGTACTGAATTAGAAATCGCTCAAATTGTAGTCAATCCTGTAGCTCCCAAGAGTTCGGTACAAAAAGTAATAGACCAGCTCAACGATATTAAAAAGGATGTAGAGGAAAACGGTATGAGTTTTTCTACCAAAGCCATTCTCTACTCCCAAGACCGCGCTACTGGCGGACAAGTACTCACCTTCAACCGTAACTCTGCTTTTGATAAAGCCTTTAAAGACGTAGCCTTCACTTTACGGGAAGGAGAAATATCTAAGCCCTTTGAGTCTAGCTTCGGTTGGCATATTATCCAAATGGACAAGATTCGCGGTAAGGAAGTGAGTGTACGACACATCTTGTTAATGCCTGACATTCCTGAGGAAGCCCTCAACGAAGCTAAAGAGAAGATAGCCAAAATACGCGACCGTATTGTAAACAAAGAGCTTACTTTCGACGAGGCTGCACGTAATTTCTCCGATGAAAAAGAAACCCGCAACGATGGCGGTCAGCTTATCAACCCCGAAGACCTTTCTACTCGTTTTGAGCTTACCCGTATAGAGCCTACACTTTACGCTCGCATTTCAGACCTTAAAGACAATGAGGTATCAGTACCTTTCCTCGACGAAGATAGAACAGGCAAAAAGACCTATAAGATTTACCAAATCACCAATCGTATTGAGGAACACCAAGCCGACTTTGTAAAGGATTACGTAAAGATACAAGATTTAGCTCTGAAAGAAAAACAACTGAAAGCCATCAGCAAGTGGATGAAAGAACATATCGAGAAAACTTACATTTCAGTAAACGGAGAATACAAGAACTGTAAGTTTGAAAACAATTGGCTTAAGAAATAATTAGTAAATAGTGAAAAGCAAGTTTTGTTTCTCACTATTTTTTATTACTTTTGCCTCATCAATGTTTATATAGTTCAGTATATGATTTCGGTTTACAAACTAAAACCTAAATTTCAGCAGTTGCTACACCCTATCTTGCTGTTCTTGCATCGTAAGAAAGTAACTGCAAACCAAATAACGATAGTTGCTATTTTGTTTTCTTTAATAATTGGAGTGCTCTTTTGGCAAGCTTCTGAATGTCGTTACTTCTTCTTAGCCTTACCTATAGGCTTACTCTTGCGTATGATTCTCAATGCACTCGACGGGATGATGGCTCGCGAGTTCCAGCAAACCACTTCTTTAGGTGAAATCCTCAACGAATTAGGTGATGTGGTTTCTGATGTGTTCATCTTCTTCCCTTTGCTGAAATATCACCCCGAAAGCCTTTATTTAGTAGTTATTTTTATTGTGCTCAGTGTTCTTAATGAATTTGCAGGCGTAATGGGCAAAGTGTTAGGCGGTGAAAGACGCTATGAAGGACCTATGGGTAAAAGCGACCGTGCCTTACTGATAGGCATTTACGGACTTTTAGCTTTTTTAGGCGTTTCTATCACTTCCTACTCAGCGATTGTCTTCGGGATTATAATTGCTTTACTGTCCCTCAGCACCTTTATTCGTCTCAAAAAAGGACTTTATGCCCAACACTAATAGCCATAGTAAGTTTGCCGATGTACCTCTTCGCGTTAGGAGTTGGGTATTCATTATTGCTGTCTTTGCAGGGGCTGTATATAATAAACTTACGATGCGTATTTTTATTTGTTGGGTGAGTTTTCAATGTTTAAAAGAGTTAGGACGGCTCTTTTCTTTCAATACTCGTTACTTACCTATTGTTATTGTTATACTACAAGGCATTTTACTTTTCTGTTTTCCTTATTATCAAATTTATTTATTAGGAGGTATAGTTCTGCTCATTATTTCAGTTTTAGGAACTTTCTTTGTAGCCAAAAACAAAGTACTTTATATAGCTCTTTCTTTGGGTATCATTCTATTTGCTTATCCACATTTGTTTTTTTTGTTTTCAGTACCTAACGGCTTACTATGGGTTATCTTTTTGATTGTTTCCACCGAACTGAACGACGTATTTCAATACTTATCAGGTAAATGCTTTGGCAAACGGAAAATACTGCCCGAAGTGAGTCCAAATAAAACTATAGCAGGTTGCGTAGGAGGAATTTTACTCACGCCTTTTGTAAGCGTGTGTTTGGCGTATGTGCTCGGTTTGCAAGCGTCCCTTTACACGTGGCTACTCTTAGGGGTAGCTATTAGCTTTTTCGGCTTTTGGGGTGATGTATGTATTTCCTTTATCAAACGCAAAGCAGGCGTAAAGGATACTGGCAACCTTATTCCTGGTCACGGCGGACTTTTAGACCGTATGGATAGCCTTTTGTTTAACAGTATATGGTTCTTTCTATGGGTACAGTGAAAACATTCCATCGCTCCTTAGTCTTCTCAGGAGGAGGTACACGCTTTGCCCTTTATGGCGGTATGTACAATGCTTTAGATGATTTAGGCAAAACTCCTTCGCTACTGATAGCCTCTTGTGGAGGTGCTTTTGCAACTCTAATCATCAATGCTTTTCCTACACATACTGCTCGCAAAGCCTACCTGCAATCCGAAGAATTTTATAACTTCATCAAGAGTCTTTCTCTCACCCCTTATAGTCAATTATACCGTATAGGCTTTTTAGCTCTTAAAAAACAATACGACAAGAGGCACGCTCCTTATATTGAAGATGTGTATCATCGCTATTTGGTAACAATGGCACAAGACCTTTCTAACCTATTACCGAGTCTCGCCAAAGTACACTTCTCCTCTACCCTACCTACTATTATTGTCGGTTCTAAAATGCTTTTCACTCCTGATGAATGTGGCAAACGGAGAGGGGCTCGTAAGCTTTACCAAAAAGTACTCTTTACCGATACACAAACTGCAAGACATATAAATCTGCAAGCCATTGAAATCTCCTCTGATAACTATTTACAATCGGCAGTTGCTAAAGATATTCTCCTTAAAACAGAGATACCAATGCTCACTGCTGCCCGCATTTCAGTTTCTGATATGTTCTACGTAGCTCCGGTGAATATAGCAGGTGATGTGTTTGCAGGAGGTGCAATAGATTTACTACCTATAGAATTAGCAAATACTCTTTCGCAAGAAGTGATAAGAGAGGAAAAACAGCCTTATAGTTCTACTGAAGAAGCGTTAGTGCGTGCAGTTTTAGGTTTTAGTGGCAACGAGCGTTTAGCCGAAGTAGCACAATATCCCGCTCACCTCATCAATACCCGCGATGCCACTATTGTCTTAAAAGGATTTTACTCAGAGAAGTATATCAACTGGAAGCGATGTGCGGTAGATATTCACTTTCCAAAAAACTACGCTCACTATCGTGAACAAATAGAAAAACAATGGGACTACGGTTATCAAACTACAATAAACGCTTTTAAACAATGAATGTATTTATCATAGGAGGCACCTCAGGCATAGGGTTAGCATTGGCGAGCTATTATCACCTACAAGGCAATCGCGTAGGCATATGCGGAAGAGATTTGCAAAAGCTCGCTGATGAATCGCGTTTTGAGAAGTACCAAGCCGATGTAACCAATATAGTGCAATTACAAAACGTTATACAGCATTTCGCAGGCGAGAGGACTTTGTCGTTGCTCATCAATTGTGCAGGTAGTTATGCTGAAGATGTAGCAGATGAGATTAGCTATGAAGAAGCTGTGGCAATGCTTCAAACCAATATTATGGGAGCCGTGAACTGCTTAGAAGTTGGACGAAAAGCAATGTACCACACAGGCGGACAAATAGTCTTACTCGCATCTATTTCGGGTATTTTAGACTACCCCGAGTCAAGCCTATACACCAAGACCAAGCGTAGTGTAATGCAAATAGCCGATGCTTATCGCCGTGCTTTGCGTCGGTATGGAATCGCAATTACTACCATTGCTCCAGGCTATGTAAATACCAAAAAACTACGCGACCTCAACCACAACGACCTCTCTAAGAAACCTTTTCTTGTAACCGAAGCCCAAGCCGTGAGCGAAATCACGCAAGCTATTACTGAAAAGAAAGCATTGCTTCTATTCCCAAAACAAATGAAATGGTTAATGCGCTTCCTCTCATATATGCCCTCTTTCCTGCTTTCAAAGATAATGTATAAGAAAGCTCATTATATGAAGAAATAAAATTTATTATCCTTCCGTTGTTGCTTTTGTCTTTAAAAATTGTACCTTTGCGGTATTAAAAACGTAAAACTGAAGAAATACAATGAATATCCAACAACTTACCGACCTTACTACGCAGGTGCGTAGAGATATCCTCAGAATGGTTCACAATGTAAATTCAGGTCACCCAGGGGGCTCTTTGGGTTGTGCTGAATTCCTTGTATGCCTCTACAACGAGGTAATGGACATCAAACTACCTTTCTCTATGGAAGGTAAAAACGAGGACTTGTTCTTCCTCTCTAACGGACATATATCGCCAGTGTTTTACAGTGTATTAGCACGACGTGGGTTCTTTCCAGTAAGTGAACTGAACACTTTTCGCTTGCTCAATTCTCGCTTACAAGGTCACCCTACCCCTCACGAAGGGTTAGAAGGTGTGCGCGTGGCTTCGGGTTCATTGGGACAAGGGCTTTCAGTAGCAATTGGGGTGGCTTTGGCTAAAAAACTCAACGGCGATAACCACTTGGTATATACCCTCCACGGCGATGGTGAACTGCAAGAAGGGCAAATATGGGAAGCGGCAATGTACGCCGGGGGTAAAGGAGTGGACAACCTCATCGCTACTGTAGATTACAACCACAAACAGATTGATGGACCTACCGATAAAGTAATGCCTTTGGGCAACCTTCGCGCCAAATGGGAAGCCTTTGGTTGGCAAGTAATCGATATTGAAAAGGGGAACGATATCGCCTCTATTTTAAAAGGATTGGCAGATGCAAAAGCTTTAACCGGCAAAGGCAAACCTGTGTGTATCTTACTCCATACCGAAATGGGTAATGGGGTAGACTTTATGATGGGCACTCACGCTTGGCACGGCAAAGCTCCTAACGACGAGCAATTAGCCAAAGGCTTAGCACAGAATCCTGAAACTTTAGGAGACTACTAATAAAGATTAAAAGAGCAAATCAGCTTATCGCTACGAAAGTAGAGGAAAGTCTGGACACCACAGAGCATCATAGCGGGTAACACCCGTCCGCCGTGAGGCGAGGACAAGTGCAACAGAAAGAATGTATGGGTAATGCCATAGTGAAATCAGGTAAACTCTATGAGGTGCAACGTCGCGTAAACCAGCGTTTGAGGGTTGCTCGCCCGATGTTGGAGGGTAGGCGGTTAGAGCTAATGAGCAATCATTAACCGAGATAAATGATAAGCACCTGATCGGTAAGAGTAGGTACAGAATCCGGCTTATGATTTGCTCTTTTTTATACCCAAAAAAGCCAAAGGGCTGTCCTCTTTTGAGGACAGCCCTTTGGCTTTTTCAAGTTTATTTTGTAAATTATCGCTTGTCTCTTAATGACCAACCGGTTTTAAGTCCAATGATGAAGTATACCAATAGCAATTCACCTATTGCTAAGAGTATATCACCTGGAATGCGTAACCAACGTATGGTTTGCATCAAATCGGTGTGCATAAACTCCTCAGAACGCGCTGACCAATAGCCGTTTTGAATAGCTTCTACTGCTTGCATAATACCTATAGGAAGTAAGCTTCCTACCAACATCACAAGCAACCCTATATTTATCAACCAGAATGCCCAACCAAGAATCTTGTTATTCCAGTGACGATCAGGATACAAACCGCGAAGCACAAACAAGATAAGTCCAATACCAAGGATACCATATACCCCAAAGAGGGCTGCGTGTCCGTGAACTGCCGTAGTGTTTAATCCTTGAATGTAGTATAAGGCAATAGGCGGGTTAATGGCAAAACCAAAGATACCTGCCCCAAGGAAGTTCCAGAAACACATCGCAATAAAGCAATAGATAGGCCATTTGTAGGCTTTTATCCACTCAGTAGATTTAGAAATCTTGTAGTTGTGATAAGCCTCATATCCTATGAGTACCAAAGGCACAATCTCCAAAGCACTAAAAGTAGCTCCTAAGGCTAATACACCCGTAGGGGTAGCACTAAAATACAAGTGGTGGAATGTACCCAATATACCCCCTGCTAAGAATACAATAGTAGAGAACAATACTGAGGCACTCGCCACTTTCAAGCGCAATAAGCCCATACGTGAGAACAAGAAAGCAGCCACTACGGTAGCAAATACTTCAAAGAAGCCTTCTACCCAAAGGTGAACTACCCACCAACGCCAATATTCGGCAATAGCCATATGTGTTTGGCGACCGTACATCAAGCCTGCTCCATAGAAAGCTGCAATAGCAATAGAAGCTAACACAAAAAGCAATAACAAATGGCGGTTTTCGTCTTTTTTACGCAAAGCAGGCAATAAAGCTCTTACCATCAAGAACAACCACAAGAATAAGCCTACAAGCAATAGTATTTGCCAAAAACGACCCAATTCTAGATATTCATAACCTTGATGTCCAAAATAGAAGTTTTCTACTAAGCCCAATTTTTGCATCACGCCAAACCATTGTCCTGCCAAAGAACCTAACACCACTATCAGTAGGGCGATAAAGAGTATATTTACCCCCAATTTTTGATATTTAGGCTCGTGTCCTGATACCGCAGGAGCTATGTAAAGCCCTGTAGCTAGCCAAGAGGTTGCTATCCAGAAAATAGCCAACTGTACGTGCCAGCTACGCGAAATAGCCTGTGGAAATATCATATCAAGCGGAATTCCAAAGAAACCTCCCCCTTCTACACCATAGTGTGCTGTAATCACCCCTGCCACCATCTGTACCAAGATAAGTAATGATACTATCCAAATGTATTTAAGGGTAGCTTTCATTGAAGGTGTAGGTTTCATACCGCGCATTGGGTCTTCCGCAGGAAGATGTTCATTTTCTTCTTCCTCTTTGTTGCTTGCGTGATAATACACCAAGAGTCCCACCCCGAAAAGCAACATCAGTACGCTAAATCCTGACCACATTTGTAGTGAAGTCGAGGGGTGATTGCCTATCACAGGGTCATAAGGCCAGTTATTGGTATAGGTTACATCGCTATTAGGGCGATTAGTGCTACATACCCAAGAAGTCCACGTAAAGAATGCATTCATCTGTTGCATACGCACAGGGTCTTTGATAGCATTCTTCGGAATCGCATAATGAGTGCGCGTTTCACTTAGCGAAGGGTCGTCCATAAAGAGTTTAGTGTAATACGTAGCCAACTCTTTAGCCACCTGAGCACGCTCTGGCGAGAAGGTAATCACACCTGTTTCTTGGTTAAAGGTGTTCGTACGCAACTCTTTGCGCAACTGCACTTGGTACTTCGCTTGCTCATCTTCAGGCAGGTCTTTGTACACCTTACCGTCTTTCTGAGCAAAAAGCTCTAATAGCAATACCGATTCGCGATGTAGATAATCAGCATTCCAGTCGGGTGCTATATAAGCACCGTGTCCCCAGATACTACCTACAGTTTGACCGCCCATCGATTGCCAAACATTCTGACCATCTTTAATGTCTTGCCCTTCATAGAGCACTTCCCCATTGGTCGTTACAATCTTTTCGGGGAAAGGAGGTGCTGTACGGTATATTTCTACACCGAAGAGAATCAGCACAAGGAATGAAGCAGCCACTGTTGCCCCAAGCCAAATCCATAATTTCTTAGCTGTCATAAATAAAATATATTAGTGTTTTTGTAATTTCTGGGTGCAAATATATAAAAGATAATTGTATCTTTATGCCTTTTGTATTATTTTTTTACCTTCAATTTTAAAGTTTTCTCCCAAAAAAGAATATTACCTACTGAAAATCAACAGGTAACCTTCCTTATTTTTTTATGAATTTTGTACTCCTTCTTTTCTGCTACTCTTCTTTTAATTTATCAAATGTTGTATAGTTTTCACTACCCCCGCCTCGTTATTATCGTATTCAGTCACGTAATTAGCAATAGCTTTCAAAGCCTCTTGGGCATTCTTCATCGCGTAACTCATCTCAGCAGTTTGTATCATTTCCACATCATTCATATGGTCGCCAAAAACCACTGTTTCCGATGGCAAGACACCTAATTTCTCTTGCAGACGTCTTACCGCCACCCCTTTATTCACATCACTTCGGGTAATATCAAGCCATATCTCACCTGAGACCACCACATTAAAATCATTCTCATACTTTTTCAAAAGAGGATAGCTATTAATCCTTGAAATTCCTTCATCACAAATAGTTATTTTAAAGATGTCATCATTCACTTCCGAAAAGTTCTTCACCTTTGTATGAGCGGGATAATGTCTGGCTATTTCATCAAAAATAGTAACACTATCCGTCTTAATGTAGGCATTCTCTCTTCCACAAAGCGCTACCCCTATTTGCCCAATCTGTTCACAAGTTTCCAATATAGGGCGAATACCATTAGGGTTCAATGGGTTTTCAAAAAGCGTCTCCCCTTTGTATATTAGCGAAGCACCGTTATCAGGAGCAAAAGCTATCTCGTCTTTAATAGGTGCAAAAAGCTCGTGCAAACTCTGTATTTGTCGTCCACTCGCCACGCAAAAATTAATTCCACGGGCTCGTATCTCCTTAAAAACTTCCCAAAAACTCTCAGGTACCTCCTTCTGATTATTCACCAAAGTACCATCAATATCCGTTACAATAAGTTTTATCATACATTCTAATTTTCGGCAAATATACAAAATTATTCACACATATCGTTCAAATATGGTTTTCATATATCTCAACCACCTCTTCACTTCCGTTTCACTTCGTTTTATTACCCTCAAAATCACCTCTTTCTCTCATCTTTTAATCACTCACTTTCAAATACTTATATACCTTTTCTATACCAATCGTCCAAGATTCGTATAAGCTTCCTATAAGCTCTCTATAAGCTACCCCCACCCTCCTAATAGTCTTTTTTCATCAAAAAACCTCCCTCCCTTCTTCCGAATCTCTTCGATATCTTCCGAAAACTCCTATATATCATTTTGCGGTATACACTTTGCCAAAAATTTTGCCCGTGTGGCTCACACTGCCTGTGCGGCTCGCACCTTTGGCAAAGTTGATTATTGGTATTTCTGGCATTTCTGGCATTTCTGGCATTATTGGCATTTCTGGTATTATCAGTATTATTGACTTTTTTTTGCAATTCATAAATTATTTTGTAATTTTGCATCTTGAAAACTATGAAAAGACAATCGTTACACACGCGCATCTTCGCCTTTCTGCTACTGTTTTGTATGCTGAAAGTATCTTTTCCGGTGGGTGAATTCTTTCATAATCACCACACTCAGGAAGAGTTATGCGCTATAGCTACCGGCGATAAGTGTCATCACAACGCTCACCTTTCAGCGGTAGACACTCATCACGATTGTATTTTTGTACAACTGCATCAATTCTTTGCTCCTTCATTTTTTATCTATCAATTCTTAGAGCAAAGTACAACAGCAGTATTCTTCTTTATCGAAAAAGGCTTTCCTCAAAGCACCTTTACTATCTTTTCAAGAGGTCCTCCGATGTAATTAGCTGATGAATTAATTAGTAAATGAGGAGTCATTCCTCTTCTTACCCAGCTTGCTAATTTTCAAATTCCCAAAATTTTCAAATTGATTTTATGCAAAAGATATTCAGTCTTCTGCTACTCAGTTGTGCATTCTCGCTATATGCGCAAGAAACCTTGCAACTGCAAATAGAAGACACTCAAAAACTACCCTTAGGCAATGCGGTAGTGCATTTCGTTGGAAAGCACTTTATAAGCGATGCCGATGGGAAGGTAACGATAAAAAAACTCAGCAAGGGCTCTTACCCTATCAAAGTAACCTATTTAGGCTATCACGATTACGAAAGTACTGTCATCATTCCACACTCACAACCTCTTGTGATTGTAATGAAAGAAGCAGTGAGCGTACTCGAAGGTACTACCGTATCAGGGCATACAACTCAGCAGTATGTAAGAGGCTTAACCCCTTCTATCATATCTATTTCACTCAAAAGAAATAGCTTGATAGAGAAACAAGGCGACGATTTAGCCAAAGTGCTCACCTCTATATCGGGCATATCAATGATACAAACAGGTGCGACCATTGCCAAACCGGTAATTCACGGCTTGCACAGCAATCGTATCTTGATACTCAACAACGAAGTACGCCAAGAAGGACAACAATGGGGTGCCGACCACGCTCCCGAAATCGACCCTTTGGTAGCCGACCAAATAACGGTGGTAAAAGGTGCTGAATCGGTGCGTTATGGCTCTGATGCCTTAGGTGGAGTGATTCTCATAGAACAAAAAAAACTCCCTTATAGCGACGGTCTGCACGCCAACTTAGCTTCTTCTTTTGGCTCTAACGGACACAAATTGAGTACTACGTTAAAAGTCGAAAGTTCAGTCCCCGAGTTACCTTCTTGGGCGTGGCGTATACAAGGAACTTTGAAACGTTCAGGAGACATCAGCACAGCTAATTACCTGCTGAATAACACTGCTGCTCGTGAAGCCAATTTCTCAGTAGCGACAGGCGTTCAGAAGGAAAAAGGCACTGCTGAAATATTTTACAGTAGGTATGAGAACGAAAGCAGTGTGTTCTACGGTTCACATATTGGGAATTTAGACGATTTGCTCGCTCGGTTCGAAATTGGAAGACCGCTTACCACTTATCCGTTTTCGTATAGCATCAATGCACCCAAGCAAAAAGTAGTGCACCACCTGTTAAAAGGTAAAGCGTTCTATTTCTTGCCCTTCGGAGGAAAACTCACCGCACAATACGCTTTTCAGAAAGATATTCGTCAGGAGTTCAGTGTTCGCCGAATGGACAGAACCCGTATCCCAGCCTTAAATATGGAGCTCACTACCCACGCACTCGATGTGTATTGGGAAAACGCTTACAGCAAATGGAAGAGTACCATAGGGGGTAGTTTCAACAAACAGGACAACTACAACCAACCTGGTACGGGGGTAGTACCTGTAATCCCTAACTATGCCTCTCTTAGTTATGGTGCTTTTGCAATACAACGTTTTCAGCGAGATGCTTGGTTATTAGAAGCAGGTGTGCGTTACGACTATAAGTACCTCAATGCCGATGGTTACGATATGTACTCACAGCGTTACGGAGGCGAACACAACTTCCATAATTTCACCTATACCTTAGGAGGAACAATGCCTCTCTCGCGAGTTTCACAACTGAAATCTAACATAGGCGTGGCGTGGCGTGCTCCTCAGGTGAACGAACTGTACAGTAGCGGACTTCATCACGGTGCAGGCACTTATGATTTAGGTGACGATAAGCTCGAATCAGAAACAGGAGTGAAGTGGGTTACCTCGCTTTTGCTAAACAATGAGAATAAACGTTGGAATGTAAATCTCGACCTTTATATCCAATATATTAAGAATTACATTTACGATTATCCTACCGGCGAAGTGCAAACCCTCTTTTCAGGCGTGTATCCTATCTTTCAGTACACCCAAGCCAATGCGTTTTTTAGAGGCGCTGACCTCGATGCTACTGTTCGTTTGTTAAACAAAAACAGACTAGCACAAGTAGGCAATCCTACAAGTTTAGACTACCATTTGAAAGCCTCAGTAGTATGGGCTAACGAAGTGAAAACGGGACGTTACTTTCCGTTTATCCCTGCACCTCGTTTGAGTCAGTCGCTAGAATATAACAAAACGCGCCGCAACAGTTTATTAAGCCGTATGAGTGCTAGCATAGGGCATACTTTTGTAGCCAAGCAAACACGCTTTGAGCCCTCACAAGAGTTAGTGCCTACTACTCCCGATGCCTATCACCTTTTCGAGGCGAGCATAGGAGGTACTTTAGATATCGGCAAACGCCAAACCCTAGACATAAGGTTATCAGCCGAAAACCTTTTTAATACTGAATATAAGGAATACACCAATCGTTTTAGGTATTATGCCCACGATTTGGGTAGGAACGTATATTTAAGAATAAATTACAATTTTTAAACACTATTAAAATGAAAAAGATATCTTATTATTTAAAAGCTATTAGTCTAATAGCATTAGTATGTTTTACAATGGGCAGTTGTAGTAAAGACGACACTAAACCCACTCCTCCAAACGATGAAACCAAAGACAGAGGGCACGATATGCCCGACAAAGTGCAGTTTATCATTACCAATTTAGGAACTAACGAGGTGCAAGAGCGCACCGCCAACAAGTCAGCTAAAGGAATAGTGTATGACATCACCGAACCTATAAAATGGCAAGTGGGACACGAATACCGTTTCGAGATTGTCTATTACAACAATGGAGCTCGTATGAACCACGAGTTTGTAAGTGCCAAAATGGCTCCTATTCATCAGCACTTCTTTCAGTTATTTCAAGGAGAATATCCTAAAGATGAAGCAGGAAGAACCGCTATGATAACAGCTATGAACAAAGCCCTAAGCTATGTATATCAGGATACCGACCCCGAAAATGGTACTTACGGCACACAAGGGGTGAAATTGCGCTTGCGCACTTGGGATAAAACCAACCCTGAGCAACGCGACCCTATTGGACTAAAAGGCGTCTTTCACATAAAAGACGAAGCTACTGCTGGCGATTACAAGTTGCGCATCAAGTTAGCACACTTTCTTATTGCTAATAAGCTCAACCCTAAAACTCAAGAAGAGCGTCCATACAACGTAGTGGAGTATTCTAATGCCTTTCAATTAGACTCTGATATGATACTCCCTATACAGATTATTCGTTAGCTGTGTGTATTATGAACTTTGCCAAAATTTTAAACTTTGGCAAAGGTGATACCTTGCTAATACATTATTTACAAAACAATAACTTTTAATATTAAAAAACGATGAAAAGAATATATTATATCTTAAAAATCAGTTTATTTTTACTATTTGTAACAATAACCCTAAATTCTTGCAGTAAGGACAAAGACCCTCAAAACCCTATTATTACAGACCCTACTGAATTTGCGTGGAGCAAACTCGAAGTGCGCTTTACCAAAGGGCACTCTCACGGCTATTTTCACGGGAACCCCGATTATCCTGTGAAATACCTCAAAACAGTACAACGTTTCTATTTTAATAACATAAATGGAGTGCCTACACCTGCTACCGATAACCCTACTGCTATCCGCTGGGAAGGAACTGATGTAGTGGCTGATGATCACCACGATGAAGATGAGGACGAAGATGCTCTCCACAATCATCAGCACAATGCAGGCGTGAGCTTATACGGTATAGAATTGATTTTTTACGACAAAGACGGCAAGCGTGTAAATGCACAACTGAGCACCGGTGATGCTCCCAATCACTACCAATTCTTCTTTATCGCAAATAATTTTGCAGCAGTAGCCAGCAATACAACTGTGCCTACCCAAGCTGAAGCACTCGACTACAAATATCGTGATACTAATCCTGAAGAGTTGTACATCAAAGGCGGTGGTTTTGATAAAAACCCTAATGCCCCTAAAGGGGAGCTTAGAAAAGAACAGATAGGGTTAAAAGGTTTCTTTGAAGTAAAAAGAACCTATATAAACTTCGATTTGCAAATCGTATTAGGTGTTTTCGCTACCAAGCCCGCAAATCTAGCCTATAATACTGTGCCTGCTAATAAAGTGTTAGATGTAAAAATACCTATACATATCTACACAGACCTTTTGCGAGAAGACAAGACGGTAGAAGATGCAATGCGCGAATTTGGCGTTAGTAAAGCCGAAATAAAAAAAGATCAAGACGACATTATAGCTTCTGATCTTTCTCCTGAAAGCAGTGGTACCTTTTTATAATTTTGTGTATATCACTTAGCAATAATAAAAGAGACTGTTCCTTAAAAAAGAACAGTCTCTTTTTTAAACAATAAGTAAAGCTAATAAAAACATATACTTGTTTTACTCCTATTACCCTCCGTTCATTCTATATCTGTTCGCGTGTTTTGCACCGTTCATTGTTCGTCTTTTGTTCGTCTTAGCTTCGCTCTTCCTTCGAATAAACATTGATATTCAGATACATTTTCCTCCTCAAAACATTTTTCTCTCTTCACTTTTCACTAAAATATCTCAACTTGCTCACAGCATAAAAAGTTATCAAACGAGTTAAAACAATTGTACGAAGTTATAACATACTCTTTACTCTCTACCTTTTATCTTTCATCTGAATTGAGAAATTATCTCATCAAAATTTGCACATTCAAATATTTGTTGTAATTTAGCCGAAATTTTCGAATTGTATCAACAACTAAAAACAACTATACTATGGGAAAAGGATTTTTTAAGGTTCCTAAAGCTACCAACGAACCCGTAAAAAGTTATGCGCCAGGAAGTACTGAGCGTGAGGCTGTACTACAAGCCTATAAAGAATTGTGGAATACTAAAGTAGATGCCCCTCTCTATATTGGAGGTGAAGCCGTACGTACAGGTCAGACAGGTGAAATGCATTCCCCTCACGACCATAAGCACTCATTAGGTGTTTACCACAAAGCGAGCAAAGAACACGTGCAAAAAGCCATTGAAGCAGCGCTAAAGGCGCGTACTCAGTGGGCTAACCTTGAGTGGGAAGAACGCGCTGCTATCTTTTTAAAAGCTGCCGACCTTATTGCAGGTCCTTACCGTGCTAAAATGAACGCTGCTACTATGATAGCACAGTCTAAAACCGTACACCAAGCCGAAATAGATTCTGCTTGCGAGCTGATAGACTTCTTGCGCTTTAATGTGCAGTTTATGGCTAATATCTATAACGACCAACCTAACTCTTCCGAAGGCGTATGGAATCGTGTAGAATACCGTCCGTTGGAAGGTTTTGTATATGCTGTTACACCTTTTAACTTCACCGCCATCTCAGGCAACCTCCCTACCAGTGCTGCCCTTATGGGAAATGTAGTCATTTGGAAGCCTAGTACTTCACAAATATTTTCGGCTGAAATGATAGTAGAAGTCCTCAAAAAAGCAGGTTTACCCGATGGTGTTATCAACGTATTGCACGGCGATGCAGCTATGATTACCGATACTGTTTTAGCAAGCCCTCATTTCGCAGGTATTCATTTTACAGGCTCTACCGAAGTATTCCAAGATATTTGGAAAAAGATAGGTAACAATATTCACCTCTATCGCTCTTATCCTAAAATTGTAGGTGAAACAGGTGGTAAAGACTTTATCATCGCTCACCCAAGTGCTTGCCCCAAACAAGTAGCTACGGCTATTACTCGTGGAGCTTTTGAATATCAAGGACAAAAATGTAGTGCTGCTTCTCGCGTGTACTTACCTAAATCGAAGGCTGACGAAACGCTGAAATTGGTAAAAAAAGATGTACTCTCTTTCAAAATGGGTTCTCCCGAAAACTTTGAGAACTTCATCACTGCGGTAATTCACGAACATTCTTTCGATAAATTAGCTAAATATATAGACCAAGCTAAAAAAGACAAAGATGCCGAGATATTTGTAGGTGGTGGATATGATAAAAGCAAAGGATACTTTATAGAACCTACTGTGATTGTTACCACCAATCCACATTACACCACTATGGAAACCGAACTTTTCGGACCTGTAGTAACTGTGTATGTATATGATGACTCTAAATGGGAAGAAACCTTGAAACTCGTTGATGAAACTTCAGTTTATGCACTCACAGGAGCTGTATTTGGTACTTGTCGTTATGCGTTAGACGAAGCAGTAAAAGTACTCGAAAACGCAGCGGGTAATTTCTATATCAACGATAAACCTACAGGAGCCGTAGTGGGGCAACAACCTTTCGGTGGTGCACGCGCCTCAGGTACTAACGACAAAGCTGGGTCTGCCCAAAACTTATTGCGTTGGGTATCGCCACGCCTTATCAAAGAAACTTTCGTACCCCCAGTAGACTATCGTTATCCATTCTTAGGATAATAAATAAAATTTTAACTTCGCCAAAGTTCTCAGCCCGTGCGGCTCGCACCTTTGGCAAAGTTTCTCTTAAATCTATGTAAAAACAGTTCCCTTACGAACACTTGTATTTGTGGATTGTCCCTCTTCGGGGGTTCGGGAGCTTAATTAATCATTAAACACTAAACATTAATCATTAGACATTAAATGGAATGGCTTTGGAACTTAATGACTAACCACGAGAGTGTGGCTTACACTGTGATAGTGTATAGCGTGGTCATCGCAGTAGGAGTTGCTTTAGGAAAAATAAAAATATTTGGCATCTCTTTTGGTATTGCTTGGGTACTTTTCGCAGGTATCGCTATGGCCGAATTAGGATTCACTGTAAACCCCCATATTCAACATTTTGTAAAAGAGTTCGGATTGATTCTGTTCGTCTACACCATCGGACTACAAGTAGGTCCTGGCTTTTTTGCCTCCTTCCAAAAAGAAGGTATCAAATTCAATCTCTTAGCAGTGCTCTCTATTGTGAGTTGTGTACTTACTGTAATTGCTATCCACTACATCACCCAAACCGATATGGGTACCTTGGTAGGTATAATGTCAGGTGCCGTAACCAATACCCCAGGGTTAGGAGCTGCTCAAGCTACTTTAGAAGATGTATTTAAAGGCGACCCAGCTACAATGCCGAACCTCTCTACCGCTTACGCTGTTGCTTATCCTTTCGGGGTGTTAGGAATTATCTTGGTAATGTTAGGGCTCAAAGCCTTCTTAAAAGTGAATTTAGATGTTGAAAAACGTTTAAATTCTGTACGTCATTCTAAAGATCAAGTAGTGATCAATCGATTCGCGATAAAAGTAAGCAATCCTGCCCTCTTTGGTAAAAAATTGAGCGTTATCAAACAAACTCTTGATTTCGACTTTACCATCTCGCGTATGTGTAGAAAAGGAGAGATTATATTAGCTAGTGCCGACACACTGATAGAAGAAGGCGACATCGTACTGATAGTAGCTAACCAAAAAGAAAACGAGAAGTTTTTGACCCTAATAGGTGACAGCGTTTCTATTTTAGATTATTTCCCTGATGTAAAAGATATGCGCTATACTTCACGCCGTATCAACGTTACCCAACGCGCTATTTTCACCAAAACTCTTGCAGAGCTCGATGTACGCAAACGTTTTGGAGTAACCATCACTCGTGTATATCGTGCAGGTATTGAGTTTGTGCCTGCTGCCGATACCAAATTACAGTTTGGTGATACCATTACTGTAATAGGCGATGAATCGCACATACAACTCGTAAGCAAAGAGTTCGGTAATTCTAAACGACGTATGCAAACCCCTCACATAGCCGAGCTCTTTATGGGGATTACTCTTGGTGTATTATTAGGTAGCATTCCATTCGCTATCCCTGGCATACCTGTACCTGTAAAATTAGGGTTAGCGGGAGGCCCTCTGATTGTTGCTATTCTCATCAGCCGTTATGGCGGTAAATTCTCAGTAACTCACTACGTATCTCAAAGTGCCAACCTGATGGTACGAGAGATAGGTATTGTGCTCTTCCTTGCCAGTGTAGGCTTAGACGCAGGAGCTACTTTTATAGAAACTATTTTGCACGGACAAGGCTTGTACTGGATGTGTTTAGGAGCGCTCATTACTCTTATACCACTTATTATCACCTCTTTAGTAGCACGATTTAAAGCAAAATTAGACTATTTGGGTATCTGCGGATTACTCTCTGGAGCTTCAACCGACCCGCCAGCTTTGGCTTTCGCTAATGATATATCGAACTCCGAAATTCCCGCACTCACTTATGCAAGTGTATATCCGCTTACTACATTCTTGCGAATAATGGTAGCACAATTATTGATTGTATTTTTTGTGTGACGTTTCAAAAAAAGTTGTACTTTTGCCCTCTGAAAGAATAAAATATTATGTTTGAAAATATGATGGATATGGTGGGCAAACTCCAAGAAATCAAAGACTTTTGGATAGTTACCTTAAACAAAAACATTAAGAGTGTTACCGATAAAAATGAAGCTATCTTGGCTGAAGTAGCCAAACAAGGGCTTCCGTTTAACTTTTAAAATATAAATCTATGGGTAAAATAATAGCTATTGCAAACCAAAAAGGAGGAGTAGGTAAAACCACTACTTCCGTGAACTTAGCCGCCGCATTGGGCGTATTGGAGAAAAAAGTATTACTCATCGATGCCGACCCGCAGGCAAATGCTACTTCTGGCATAGGTATTGATGTAGATTCTATTGAGCACGGTACTTACGAGCTTTTGGAACACACTATGGAGGCTAAAGATATGATTGTTCACACCAGCTCTCCTAATCTCGACCTTATTGCTGCTCACATCAACTTAGTGGCTATTGAGATTGAGCTCGTAGACAAAGAACAACGAGAATATATGCTCAAAAAAGCCTTAGAGCCTATCAAAGACCAGTACGATTACATTTTGATAGACTGTGCACCCTCGTTGGGACTTATCACCCTGAATGCTCTTACAGCAGCTAACTCGGTGATTATACCTATCCAGTGTGAGTATTTCGCTTTGGAAGGGTTGGGTAAACTCCTCAATACTATCAAAAGTGTACAAAAAACCTTCAATCCCAATTTGGATATCGAAGGCTTATTACTCACTATGTACGATGCGCGCTTACGTTTGTCTAACCAAGTAGTAGAAGAGGTACAAAAACACTTCAGCGATATGGTATTCAAAACCATTATCCAGCGTAATGTACGCCTTAGTGAAGCACCTAGTTTTGGTGAAACTATCATCAACTACGATGCTACCAGCAAAGGGGCTACCAATCACATCAACTTAGCTCAAGAGATTATAGATAAAAACAAAACTGTATAATGACAAAACCTGCTAAAAAACCTGCCTTGGGGAGAGGTATTTCAGCTATTTTTGGCAATAGTCCCGAAGTGGCTATTAATTCTATCAAAGATAAAAATGCCGATAAGATTGTAGGAAATATCATAGAACTTGAACTCGACCTGATAGAAACAAACCCTTTTCAGCCTCGTACTTCTTTTAATGAAGAAGAGTTACAAGGGCTCGCTTCCTCTATTGAGGAATTAGGGGTAGTGCAACCTATCACTGTACGCAAACTCGACGGAGAAAACAAATATCAACTCATTTCGGGCGAACGCCGTTTCAGAGCTTCTAAATTAGCTGGACTGAAAACCATTCCTGCCTATATTCGCATTGCCGATGACAACGAGTCACTCACAATGGCTTTGGTAGAGAATATTCAGCGTCAAGATTTAGACCCCATAGAGATTGCTCTTTCTTACCAACAACTCATCGAGCAGGTGAATCTCACTCAAGACCAAATGAGCAAACGTGTGGGCAAGAAACGTTCTACCATTACAAACTATTTGCGTTTGCTCAAACTCGCTCCTATCATTCAAACAGGCATACGCGACGGATTCATTTCTATGGGGCACGGTCGTGCAATAATCGCCATAGAAAACCCTGAACAACAAGCAGAAGTATACCAGCGTATCATTTCCGATAACCTATCAGTGCGTGATACCGAAGAGTTAGTGCGCCGCTTGCAAAACTCCGAAACACCTAATGTGGTAAGTATTCAAATCCCTAAAAGCAATAGTAAAACTGAAGTACCTACTTATATCAAAGAAAATATGAGTAGTTTTAATCATTTTTTTGGTACTAAAGTTACTGTAAAGATGAGTAAGAACGGCAAAGGTAGCCTTACCATTCCTTTTAGTTCAGAGGAAGATTTCAAACGTATTCAAAGTTTATTACACAAAAAGGATGAGTAGAAAAATTGTTTTGATAATAGCCCTACTTATGGGAGTGGGTATTTCGTATGCACAAGACGATACAGAGGAAGTGGTAAAAACACCCTCAGACTCTGTGCAGATAGCTGTTATGCAAGACAATATGAAAAAAGTCCCTTGGAATACCGACCCTCTTTCACCTGCTAAAGCCGCCTTCTATTCAGCGGTTATCCCAGGTTTAGGTCAGATATACAACAAGAGCTATTGGAAAGTACCTTTGGTGTATATTGCTATCGGTACCCCAATATACTTCTACATACAAAACTCTAAGGAATACGATCGTTACCTCACTGCCTACAAACGTCGTCAACAAGGATTTACCGATGATGAATTTTATGGCACTACCCCCAGTGGACAACCGCGTCTCAGTACCGATGGATTAAGACGAGGCATACAGTTCTATCGTCGTAATAAAGAGCTTTCTATTCTTATAGGGATAGGCTTATACGCCCTGAATATCATTGAGGCGAATGTCGATGCACATCTCAAACAATTCAATGTAGATGAACGCCTCACAGTGGAACCTTTCATTCAACACGATTTCCTCACACAGCCCCAATTTGGCTTGACACTCAACTATAAATCCAAGAAATAATGACTACACAAAATCTATTAGAAACCTTGCGCCACATTGTTGGTGCAAAGTACGTTATTACCGACCCTTCAAAAACTGAACGTTACCGCACTGGGTATCGTTTTGGTACCGGAAATGCAATTGCCGTGGTGCGTCCCGCTACTTTGTGGGAACAATGGCAAGTACTCGAAGCTTGTGTAGCAGCTGATGTAATTGTAATTTCACAAGCTGCCAATACAGGTATCACGGGAGGGTCTAATCCTTTTGGTAACGATTACGACCGCGATGTAGTAATCATCAACACGATGCGTAATGACAACATCCAGCTTATACTTGATGCTAAGCAAGCTATATGTCTTACAGGAGCAACACTCAACCACTTGGAACAAGAGTTAAAACCCCATAATCGCGAACCTCATTCAGTAATAGGCTCCTCTTGCATTGGGGCTTCAGTTATTGGAGGCGTGTGCAACAATTCTGGCGGTTCTTTAGTACAACGTGGTCCTGCTTATACTGAAATGGCTCTTTATGCCCAACGCAATGCCAACGGTAAATTAGAACTTATTAATCACTTAGGTATTGATTTAGGAAGTACTCCTAAGGAAATACTTACCAATCTGCAAGAGGGTAGATACCAAGCAAAGGATATTCACACTTCTGATAAGAAAGGACACGATCACGACTATTGTAACCACGTACGTGAGATTAATGCCAATACGCCTGCTCGCTTCAATGCCGACCCAGCTCGCTTATACGAAGCCTCAGGTAGTGCAGGTCGTTTAGGAGTTTTTGCCGTACGCGTGGATACTTTCCCTGCCGAGAAAAAAACAGCTGTATTCTATATAGGTACTAACAACACAGCGGTACTTACCAAATTGCGCCGTGATATGCTCGGTACTTTTGAAGAAATTCCTATCTCTGGCGAGTATATTCACCGTACCGCCTTTGATATTGCTGCTAAATACGGTAAAGATACTTTTTGGTATATCAAAAATGTAGGTACTGAATACTTACCCAAGCTCTTTTCTCTCAAAGCGTGGGGCGACCGCGTAGCTAAAAAACTACCTTTTATGCCCAACCATTTCAGTGAAAAATTCTTGCAATTCACCTCTAAACTAATGCCTCAACACCTCCCCAAAATATTGTGGGATTACCGCAACCAATACGAGCACCATCTCATTTTAAAAATGGGAGGCAAAGGGGTAGACGAAGCTAGAGCTTATTTGCAAAAAGAATTTGCCGATAGCACTAAAGGAGCTTATATAGAGTGTGATGCCAAACTTGCACAAGCGGCAATGCTCTTGCGCTTTGCAGTGGCTTCAGCAGCTATTCGCTATCGTTCAGTACACGAGGACGAGGTAGAAGATATCGTTGCTTTAGACATCGCTTTGCGTCGCAATGATGAAGATTGGTTTGAAAAGCTTCCTCCTGAACTCGACGCTAAGATACTTTACAAATTGTACTATGGTCACTTTATGTGCCACGTATTCCATCAAGATTACGTGATTAAGAAAGGTTACAACTGTGAGGAAATAGAAGAAGAGATGCTCAAAATATTAGACACTCGTGGCGCACAATATCCTGCAGAACACAATGTAGGGCATTTATATCACGCTAACGACGACCTTAAGAACTTTTACAACTCTCTTGACCCTACCAATAGCTTTAACCCAGGTATTGGTAAGACCTCTAAGAAAAAAGATTGGAAATAGAAACTCATAGTATTACATATTTAGAGAGGCTACCTCAAAAAGTTTTGAGGTAGCCTCTCTTTTTTGTTTTTCTTTATCACTTCATACCTTCTCTATAATCACGTGGCGTTATTTTAGTAGCTTGTTTAAAAACCGTACTAAAATACTTAGAAGAGTTAAATCCTACTTCAAAAGCTATATCAGTAACTGATTTTTCTGTTTGTTTTAAGAGCTGGCAAGCTACTTCTATACGATACTTATTGATATATTCACTGATACCAATGCCTGTAATTTGTTTCATTTTATTATACACCGAAGCACGACTCATTGCCATTGCTTCAGAAATCATTGTTACATCTAAGTCAATATTACTATAGTGCTTTTTGATGATTTCATTAAGTTTTATCATAAACACTTCGTCAGCATTGCTGATAGTAGTAAGTGCAGGTGAAGGAATCAATAGTTCTTTTTCATAACGTTGCTTAATAAGCTCTTTTTGTTTGAGCAAATTACCTATTACTGAAAGCAAAAGGTCTATATCAAAAGGTTTAGAGAGATAAGCATCGGCACCTAATTTATAGCCTATCTTTTGACTTTCGGTATCACTTTTAGCCGTGAGTAATATCACGGGAATATGACTGATTTGCAAATGCTCTTTCACCTCTTTACACAACTGATAACCATTCATTACAGGCATCATCACATCGCTGATAATAATATCGGGCTGATGCGTTTTTAATAACAACAAAGCTTCCTCACCATTTACTGCTTTTAAAACGCTTTTAAACAACGGACGAAGTTCATCATAAAGATAATTTAAAAAATCAGGATTATCATCTACTAAGAGTACAGAATACATAGAGGTATCCATAGTTACTGCTATCTTCTCTGGGGCTTCAGTTTGTTCTTCTTCACCTTCAAACTTGTGAAGGACGCCCTCAGTGCTATGAGAGTAAGGTAATTCTACATAAAAAACCGTTTGCTCTTCTTCATCTTGATAAGCCCCAATAGTACCGAGATGTTTCTCTACTAATTCTTTACAATAAGCCAACCCTATACCACTACCTCGCTGGTTGTGTTTTCCTTGTTCAAAACGAGTAAAGAGCTTATCCATATCAATATTATGCAATCCTATACCGGTATTTTCCACTTGAAAACGCACTTTTTGTTCGTTATAACTACTGCGAATGTGTATAGTAGAATACTCATTACTAAACTTTACTGCATTCATTAGTAGGTTAGAAAGGACTACCCTTATTTTGGCACTATCTAACTCTACAGGGGGTAGATTTTTATCGAGGTGTAATTCTAAACTTATATGCTTTGTTTCAAATTCTTGTTCAAAATCTTTAGCACTATCGGTGATAAGGTGATTCAAATCAGTATAGGCTTTGGTGAGTGTATTTTCTAACGAAGTATTACGGTTATAGTCTAATACCCAATTGATAATATTCTTCATAGTAGTAGCTTGACGGAAAGCACTCTCTAACTGGGTTTTCTGTGAACGCGTGAGTTTACCACTCTCGGTATGATTAAGCAGACGCTTTAACGGTGCATAAATGAGGGTAAGAGGCGTGCGCAATTCGTGACTTACATTGGTGAGGAATTGTATTTTATCTTCATTGAGTTCCTGCTGATGCAAAGCTATTTGCCATTTGAGTTGTTGTTTTTTACGACGCAGATAACCCCACATTACACCTGCAATAATAGCCAACAAAAGCAAAGAAACTCCCACCAAAAAAGAAGTGCGCTGATACCACACAGGAAGCACTTCGAAGTTGAGCAATGAGGTATCTTTCGTCCAATAGCCATTTTTAGTCATACAAGCGACTTCTACTTGGTATTTTCCTACTGAAAGCAAAGAGATATCTAAACTATTGTCATAGGTTTCAATCACCGAAGTTTGGGCGTTATTTTTAATCTTAAAACGGAAGAGTATGCGCCTAAACATATCTTTTTCATTCAATCCTACATTTAGTTTTAGGGTTTTGAAATAAGGGGGTACCTCTTTAGGAAAGTTTTCAGCGGTGTATATTTTGCCGTTCAATTCTATATTTTGCAAAAAGAGTAAAGGAGTACTACTCTCTTCGGTGTGAATATTCTTATTTATCTTCACAAAACCACCCACTCCTCCCATATAGATGTAAGGGGAAGGCAACAACTGTACATAGCCTGTAAGCACATCGTTGTGGAGAAAGCCATCGGAATCGTCCCAAATCATTATCTTCTTATCGGGAATATGATAAGAAAACAGCACGTTGGAAGCATTAATCCACAAACGCTGTTCAGTATCGAGTTGCATATAGCTAATTTGGTGGAACATATTATCGGTTCCTACGGCACTGAGCTTCTTTTGTGGTATCGCATAACTAAATAACCCATTGGAAGTAGCAATCCAAAGGGTGTGATGAACTTTATCATCGCATACTGCACTAATAGTATACCCCTCATTAAGAGTTAGATAACGTGTTATCTTAGCTTCCGATAACTTCATTTGGTAGAGTACATTTCCTTTGGAGAGAAATAAAGTATCACCTTGTTGTGCTTTGAGTTGTAGGGCATTTTTAGGAGTAAGTCCTTCGGCAAAAGAAATTTTATTAAACTCTTTGTTTTGAAGATTATACAGATAGGTATTTTTAGCTGTAATGAGTATTTTATCTTTATCAATGTGATATACAAAGGGAGTAAAGCCTGCGTGACACTCTTGCTGGTCAGTAGCTTCATCGATGAGCAAGAAAGGAGTGTAGGAACGACTCAGAATATTATATATGAAAAGACCTTTGCCATAGAGAGAGACTAACAACTCATTAGGTGAAAAGTAGGTTATAGAAGAGACCTTATCGTTATACGTATTGGTATGATGTACAAATTGTTCTGTTCTGGGGTTAAAAGCATTGATACCTCCTCCATCGGTGCCTATCCATATGATACCATTGGGAGCTTCGAACAAACTTATCACTGCGCGCTCACTTAATCCATTGCTACTTCCTAACGCACTATCGGTATAAGTCTTGATATAGGTTTCTTTAAAGAGAAAAACACCATCGCGCACTGTACCTGCCCAAAGGTTATGATTAGGGTCTTCATAAAGCACTGTAATGGAATTGACCGGCAAAGAATGTATATTACCGGCACTATGCTGAATATTGTAAAAAGTGTTCTTCTCAGGACTAAAAACCGATACTCCTCCCCCATCGGTGGCTAACCATATATTGCCTTTATAAGGCTTGATATCTAAGATAATATCATTGGACAAAAGAGTATTGTGAGTATCGTAATGTGAGCGCAATTCACCTGCAAGGGTAGCACGAAAAAGCCCTTTTTGAAAAATAGAATAATACACTTCTTTGTGTTGTGCATCATAATACAAAGAACTCAGCGGGCTTGTATTTTCAATAAACAAACTCAACAGTTCTGAGGTAAGAGAATACTTATAAATGCCATCGTTTTCAGTGCCTACAAGAAAGGTTGTATTATCAACAGGACATAGATAGGTAATGAGGCATTCTTTATCTTTTGTTTTAGGTTCTTTCCTCAAAGGCAAGCGCTCTATATTTTTAGTTTTGTAGTTATACTGGTAGATAGCACTATATCCACCAAAGTAAACCCCTTGCTCAGTAGCACAAATAGAGAAGAGTTGTTGCTGGATTTTAGAGGTAAAAGTATCTTTATTTGGGTCGTATTGCCATACGCCTTTATCGGTTACAGCCCAAAGGTTATGCTGGGTATCTTCATAAAGATGATAGATGTAAGACTCAGTATACCTTTTGATATGATTACGGTCTACCCTATTGATACCCTGGCGAGTACCTATCCACAAAATTCCCTTATGGTCACGTACAATAGCGGTAACGCCCGATTGAGAGAGACCGTGTTCAATGGAAATACGTTTAAAATAGTATTCCGTAGGGTTTTGCCCGTAGATTACCCACGTAAAAAAAAGTAAGATACAAGTGCCAAGCACCGATGGTAGTTTTATTATCTTCATTGGGTTATTCAGGGTATTCGATGCGTACGTGATAGATATTGGTAAGTTTGCTTTTAAATATGCGTTTGATAGCTTCGATTTCTTTGAAAGATATATCGGAATTGGCAAACTGATTATCGTCTAATTGTTTTTTGATAATACGGTCTACAAACTCATTGAGTGCTTCGAAGGTAGGATTTTTGAGGCTCTTAGTAGCTGCTTCAACCGAATCAGCCATCATAAGAATAGCGGTTTCTTTGGAAAAAGGAATAGGACCTGGATAACGGAAGTCTTCTTCCTTAGTACCTTCGGGATTTAAGTCTAATGCTTTGCGATAGAAATAATAAGTAAGACTACGCCCGTGATGGGTTTTAATGAAGTCGATAATGCGTTTGGGCAGTTTGTTTTTATGAGCGAGTTCTACTCCATCGGCTACGTGCTTGATAATCACCTTAGCGCTTTGTTCAGGAGTAAGCTGGTCGTGAGGGTTGAGGCTTGTTTTTTGGTTTTCGGTAAAGTAAATAGGGTTTTCCATCTTACCGATGTCGTGATAGAGGGCACCTACACGTACCAAGAGGGTATTAGCTCCAATCTCGGCAGCAGCAGCTTCGGCAAGATTAGCCACTTGCATAGAGTGCTGGAAGGTGCCTGGAGCTTTTTCGGAAAGTTGACGCAAGAGCTTGGTATTTGTATCGGAGAGTTCTAAGAGAGAGACATCGGAAACTAAGCCAAAAGTACGTTCGTAGATATACGTAAAGGGTTGCGAAAAGAGAATACCAATACCATTGAGGATAAAAAGAGTAAGTAAAGAGATATCGAGCCCTTTGAGTGTTCCTTCGGTAATGGTGTGGAAAGCAATATAAATAATTAAATAGGCAGCCGTGATGAGTCCCGCCGATACAAAACTGCTCAATCGGTAGTGCATTCCCTTAGGGGTGAGAATGATAGCCATAGCAGCCACAATCTGTATGAATACAAACTGGAAGCTATTGGGCACAATAAAGCCTGTGATGAGTATGGTGCTGATATACACAAAGAGGACGGTACGCAAATCGAAGAACGACTTGAGAATGAGCACCATCATTCCTACGGGGACAATATAGATATAATCGGGGAAATACCTTGAAATGAGCCCTACGAAAAGAATCATACTGAGCATATTGAGTAAGATAACACTCAATTTAAGGTTGCTTTTATATAATTTCTTTTCGTATATTTTTAAGTATAACGCCATCAGTAGCAATACCATAGCTACTAGCGTGTAATAACCTGAAAGCGACCAATTATAGTTGTTCTGACTCCACGTTTGGGTTTCGTACTCGTCTTTGAGCGACAGCAAGGTATTCAGTTTTTCGCCCTCTACCAATTCACCTTTGGCAATGATGAGTTTCCCTTTATTTACCCAACCGCGCGTATAGACTATCTCTTTAAGGTTTTGAGTAAGCGCTTTTTGAGTGAAATTTTGGTCGATTACGAGGTTAGGAGTAAGGATTTCAAAGAAAAGGTCGTAGTAATTTTTGTGATACTCATTATAAGGGGCGGTATCGAAATAGTTTTTAATAGCTGTTGCCAACTGTTGAAGATATAACACACGTTCGGCAGGCACTTCTACTATTTGATTGTTATGCTTGATAATGAAGATTTCAGAAGGGCTAAACGCAGGCTGATTGAGCATCACTCCATTGCGATAGCTTTCCGCTAAAAAAGCCTCAGCTTTTTTAAGCAAGAGTTCTCGTTTATCGTCGGGCAGATGTTTAAAATAAGCGTACTTTTTCTGTTCAAACTTTTGCTTAGCACTCACAAAAGCGGTAGTATCTTGCTTGTAATACACCGTAGATTGGTTGGTTATTTGTTGTTTTTCGGCTTTTATTTGCTCTTCTGTTTTTTTTAAGGGAAAATCAAAAGGGGCATATAGGTTTTCGTGTTGCCAAAGCTCTCCTTTGCGAAATTCGTATTTAAATTTCGCTTTTTCGGGAAATACTTGCAAGATGAGTACTAAGGCTATAGCAAAGGCTAAAACCTTGAACACAAGTGATTTTTTAATAAATGCTTTGATATTTTTGAGCGTTATCATCGGTTTTCCTTTCTCAAATGTAGATGTAAATGCAATGCAAAGATAAGAAATAATTTTTTAATACCAAAAATGTCGATAATACCAGGAAATGAGAAAATGAGGTGCGAGCTTGAGTTAGAGGAATGAGGCTGTGCCTCAGAAATTAAACAAATATTAAACAAAATCAAGGCTGCGCCTTGT
>NZ_AJZR01000041.1:0-73393 GCF_000271925.1 Capnocytophaga sp. oral taxon 412 str. F0487
TATTCAGATAGTTAAAAATGTTCCTTACAACCTTAGTTTGAAACTTTGGCAAAGTGTATACCCCTAAAAATGAGACATCTGAGCTATCGGAAGGGAACGAAAAAGTTCGGAAGTAGGTCGGAAGGAATTTTGGTGAAAAAAGGGTGTAAGGAGGGTGGGGTTAGCTTATAGAGAGCTTATAGGAAGCTTATACGAATCTTGGACGATTGTTATAGAAAGGGTGTATAAATAGTTGACTCATAGTATAATACAGCGATGCAAAAAATGGCAAAAACGGGGTTTCGAGGCGAAAGAAAGAGGAAGAGGCAATAGGCCTTAGGCCATAGGCACTAGGGGGAGTGTGACGGAGAAGCGAAGGTAATGTGGTAAAAATATCCTCCTATACACATATCCAGCAGTCGCTGGCTACCTCGGAGAGGGGGAAGGTAGTGACGGAAAAGGGAAGAAATGACGAGGGACGATTGACGAAGGGAATATGAGAGCATAGCGTGACTGGTAATTTAATTAGCCTATTTGAAAATTAGAGAATTAGGAGATGTGTTTGTGAGTTCTGCTAAAAATATGTACTTTTGCCCCCTAAAAACATCAGAATAATGACTACCGCTATCTACAAACAATTCTTTTTGGGTTTTCTCTTTTTAAGTCAGTTTGTCTTTGCACAAAAGGGATTGGAGGCGCTTATCATCAGTGATGGGGTACTGCTGAAATGCGACAACAGTAAGTTGCCCCGAGATGGAAGCATCGAACTGCCTCGCACTGTAAACAGAATTGCCAAAGAAGCCTTTAAAGATTGTCTTCCACTGAAATCTATCAGCATTGCGGGAACGGTAACTACTATTGAAGAGGGGGCTTTCTCGGGCTGTACTAACCTTACGAAAGTGGAAATATTGCCTAATTCGGTAACCTACATAGGAGCTCGTGCTTTTGCGAATTGTACTAAACTGTTGATAATATATCTGCCTAATTCGGTTACTAATATAGGGGAAGAAGCGTTTAGAGGATGTTCTTCACTGAAAAAGATAGATATTCCGGAAAATGTGAGTGAGCTGGGCAATCGGGCTTTTATGGATTGTTCGGGCTTGCAACAGGTGAATTTTCTCGGCGAAAAACTATCGGTGATTTCTTCACAACTCTTCTACCAATGCAAGCAGTTACAGAAGGCGGTGCTCCCTGAAAGCGTGAAGAATATAAGAAGTAGTGCTTTTGCGTACTGCGAAAACCTCTCTTCGGTAACATTTCCTAAGCAATTGGAGAGTATAGGTGATGATGCTTTTGAGTATTGCAGACGATTGATAAGCATTGATATCCCTGATAGTGTAGTGTTTTTAGGGGCAAGTGCTTTCAACAGTTGTAGCAGTTTGATGAAGGTGAAACTGCCTTACGGGTTACGCCATATCCTAAACGATACTTTTTTGGACTGTACGAGTCTTACTGCTGTTGTGATTCCGGATACGGTAGAGAAAATCAATATACAGGCTTTTAAGAATTGTAGTTCGCTAGTGCGGGTGCAGATGCCTTTGGCACTTACCAATATTTATTACGCAGCTTTCTACGGCTGTAAGAGTTTGCAATACATTGATTTGCCTGATGAGGTAAAATATATAGGAGGTCTTGCTTTTGGTGAATGCCAGAATATACAAACGGTAGAACTACCGAAAGCGGTAACCGTAATTGCTTCGAAGGTATTTTACAACTGCACAAACCTCACAGAGGTAAAACTATCAAAGTTTACGACTTCAATAGGGGTGCAGGCGTTTTACGGTTGCGCGAATTTGAAAGAGCTGAATTTTCCGAGTAGCATAGAAAAGATAGGTTTAGGAGCCTTTGAGAATAGTGGACTTATGGAATTACACAGTAAAGCTACAACACCTCCTATTATAAATAAAATAGGCTACCGCGGTAAAGTGGTAGTGCCACATAGGTCACTAAGTTTATACAGAGAAGCGGTAGGGTGGAAAGATTGTGCTTTGGAATAGTGGGAGGGAAAGGTAAAAGGTAAAAGATAAAAGGTAAAAGATAAAAGGTAAAAGGTAAAAGATAAAAGGTAAAAGGTAAAAGAATGAGATGGACGGAAAAGGTAAAAGGTTAAAGAATGAGGTGGGGAAGCATAAATATTAAAAAAATAATGTAAAAAGTTTGGCGGATTGAAAAATTCGCCGTACTTTTGCCACCCAAAAGCGCACATAAATAGGCGTAATATTACTCACTTATAACACTAATAAGTTATGATTCAATACATTAAAGAGTCTTATGAAGAGCTAACGAACCACGTTACGTGGCCTACTATTTCGGACGCACAGAGAGAAATGGTGGTAGTAGTGGTGTTTTCCATCTTATTTTCATTAGTAATTTGGGGAATGGATTCTTCATTTGAATACCTTATAGGTAAGTATTTTGAATTTATGAAATAAAAACAGCGAGGATGTCTGGATTAATAGAAAAAAAATGGTATGTAATTAAAACCGTTACCGGTCAGGAGAACAAAATAAAGAACTACATAGAGAACGAGACCTCACGATTGGGGTATGCGGACTATGTGGAAGAAGTATTAGTGCCTACTGAAAAGGTGGTTCAGGTGCGCAATGGCAAGAAGACCACTAAGGATAGGGTTCATATGCCCGGTTATGTAATGGTAAAAGTTCACTTAGCAGGTGAGGTAGTGCATATCATTAAGTCTATCCCAGGAGTAGTAGGTTTTTTGAGTGAAACCAAAGGAGGCGACCCACTACCCTTGCGCAAAGCTGATGTAAGCCGTATGCTCGGTCAGGTAGATGAATTGGCTGAGACGGTAGAGACGGTAGCGATTCCGTTTGAAGTAGGTGAAATGGTAAAACTTATAGATGGACCTTTCAACGGCTTTAATGCTACCATAGAGCGCGTGAATGAAGAGAAGCGCAAACTTGAGGTGATGGTAAAAATCTTTGGGCGCAAAACGCCATTAGAGCTAAGCTACACTCAAGTAGAGAAATTGTAACAAAGTCCTCGTAAAAGAGGCATTTAAATAAATTATTAATTATAAACAATGGCAAAAGAAGTTAGTAAAGTAGTTAAACTACAAGCTCGGGGAGGTCAAGCGAATCCTTCGCCACCAATTGGACCCGCATTAGGTGCTGCCGGTGTTAATATTATGGAGTTCTGCAAGCAGTTCAACGCACGTACGCAGGACAAACAAGGAAAAGTGCTTCCTGTGGTTATCACCGTTTACAAAGACAAGTCATTCGACTTTGTTATCAAGACTGCGCCTGCTGCTGTTCAGCTGTTGGAAGCCGCTAAGGTTAAAGGAGGTTCCGGAGAGCCAAACCGTAAGAAAGTAGCAAGTATCACTTGGGAACAAGTGAGAGCAATTGCAGAAGACAAAATGCCGGATTTGAGTGCATTTACAATTGAATCTGCAATGAGTATGGTTGCTGGTACGGCACGTTCAATGGGTATTACAGTAACTGGAGAAAAACCTTTTTAATCGCAAAGCAATATGGCAAAATTAACAAAGAAACACAAAGAAGCTCTTGCAAAAGTTGATAGAAACAAACTCTATTCATTAAAAGAGGCTTCAGCATTACTCAAAGAAATCACTTACACTAAATTTGATGCTTCTGTGGACATTGCAGTGCGTTTAGGGGTAGACCCACGTAAAGCAAACCAAATGGTGCGAGGCGTAGTTACGCTTCCTCACGGAACAGGTAAAGACGTGCGAGTGCTTGCCTTAGTAACTCCAGAGAAAGAAGCAGAAGCTAAAGCTGCTGGAGCTGATTATGTAGGGCTTGATGAATATCTACAAAAGATAAAAGATGGTTGGACAGATGTAGACGTAATCGTTACTATGCCAGCAGTAATGGGTAAGTTAGGTCCTTTAGGACGAGTATTGGGTCCTCGAGGCTTGATGCCAAACCCTAAAACTGGTACTGTTACTATGGAAATCGGGAAAGCTGTACAAGAAGTAAAGTCTGGTAAAATCGACTTCCGTGTAGACAAAACAGGTATCGTTCACGCCTCTATCGGTAAAATATCCTTCACTGCCGATAAGATTGTAGACAACGCCAATGAGTTAATTCAAACATTAATAAAGATGAAACCTACTGCCGCTAAGGGTGCGTATATGAAATCGATTTATCTTTCATCTACTATGAGCCCAAGTATTGCAGTAGATACTAAAACAGTTTAATTTGTAGTTAAAAACCAAAATTATGACAAGAGAAGAAAAATCATTAGTAATAGATAATTTAACTGCACAGTTAGCTGAGAGTAATGTTATTTATGTAACAGATTTAACTGGTTTGAATGCTCAGGACACAAGCGCACTGCGTCGTGCTTGTTTCAAAGCAAATATCAAATTGGCAGTTGTAAAGAACACTTTGCTTGCCAAAGCAATGGAAGTTTCAGAAAAAGAGTTTGGTGAATTGCCAACTATTCTTAAAGGAAATACCTCATTGATGTATGCTGAAGTAGGGAACGCTCCTGCTAAGCTCATTAAAGAGTTCCGCAAGAAATCAGAGAAACCTATCTTGAAAGGGGCATATGTAGATGCAGCTGTATTTATAGGCGACAATCAATTAGACGCCTTATCAGCTCTCAAATCTAAGAACGAAGTTATTGGTGAAATCATTGGCTTGCTCCAATCACCTGCCAAGAACGTTGTTTCAGCTCTTAAATCAGGAGGAGGTAAATTGGCTGGTATCATCAAGACCTTATCTGAAAAATAAAACTAAACGCACAAAATTATTTTTAAACAATTAAACAAAAACGATAGAAAAATGGCAGATTTAAAAAAATTCGCAGAACAATTAGTAAACTTAACCGTTAAAGAAGTAAACGAGCTTGCACAAATCTTGAAAGATGAGTACGGCATTGAGCCAGCAGCTGCAGCAGTAGCAGTAGCCGCTGGAGGTGCAGTAGCCGGAGGTGCAGCAGAAGCTGGTGCTGAAAAAACAGAATTTGATGTATTCTTGAAATCAGCAGGTGCTAACAAATTAGCGGTTGTTAAATTAGTAAAAGACTTAACTGGTCTTGGACTAAAAGAAGCTAAAGAAGTAGTAGACGGCGCTCCTTCAAAAGTAAAAGAAGGTGTTTCTAAAGAAGAAGCTGAAGGGCTTAAAAAATCTTTAGAAGAAGCTGGTGCAGAAGTAGAATTGAAATAATTTTACTTATAAACCCTATAAGGTTTAGGTCTTTTTCAGTAGGAATTAGACCTAAACCATTTTGTAATTTAAGGCAACAATACAACAACGATATTATGGCAAGAGATTTGTGCCATATGAACTTTAAAAAAGTTTAGGACTTTGACAAAGTCTTAACTATGACAAACCCACGACTAACGACTTACTACTAACGATTAAACAATAATATTAAAGTAAAGAAAATGCTTACGAATCAAACCGCAAGAGTGAATTTTGCTTCCGTGAAACACGTTCCTGAATATCCTGACTTCTTGGATATTCAAATCAAATCGTTTCAAGAGTTCTTTCAGATGGAGACCAAATCGGAAGACCGAGTGCACGAGGGATTGTATCATACCTTTAAAGAGAACTTTCCTATATCGGACACTCGCAACCAATTCGTATTGGAGTTTCTCGACTATTTCGTAGACCCTCCTCGCTACACTATCCAAGAATGTATAGAACGCGGTCTTACTTATAGTGTGCCTCTGAAAGCCCGATTAAAGCTTTATTGTACTGACCCCGAGCACGAAGATTTTGAAACTATCGTACAAGACGTTTATTTGGGGACAATCCCTTATATGACGGCAAGCGGAACATTCGTTATCAACGGAGCTGAGCGTGTAGTAGTATCGCAGTTACACCGTTCACCAGGGGTATTCTTCGGTCAGTCGTTTCACGCTAATGGTACTAAACTCTACTCTGCACGTATCATTCCTTTCAAAGGTTCGTGGATTGAGTTTGCTACCGATATCAACAACGTGATGTACGCCTATATTGACCGTAAGAAAAAACTCCCTGTTACAACACTCTTCCGTGCGATTGGGTTTGAACGCGATAAAGATATATTGGAAATATTCGACCTTGCAGAAGAAATAAAGGTTTCTAAAACAGGGCTTAAAAAATACATCGGTCGTCGTTTAGCTGCCCGTGTACTCAACACTTGGCACGAAGACTTCGTAGACGAAGATACCGGAGAGGTAGTATCTATCGAGCGTAATGAGATTATCCTCGACCGCGATACTGTACTCGATGAAGATAACATTCAAGAAATCTTAGAAGCTGATGTAAAGACCATTCTTCTTCACAAAGAAGATAGTCAGGCTACTGATTATACCATTATCCACAATACTTTACAAAAAGACCCTACCAACTCTGAGAAAGAAGCAGTGGAACACATTTACCGACAGTTGCGTAATGCTGAGCCACCCGATGAGGAAACTGCTCGCGGTATTATCGACAAGCTATTCTTCTCAGACCAACGTTACAACTTGGGAGACGTAGGGCGTTACCGTATCAACAAAAAATTGGGCTTGGATACCCCTATGGAAAAGCAAGTGCTTACCAAAGAGGATATCATCACCATCGTGAAATATTTGATTGAGCTCATCAACTCTAAAGCAGAGGTAGATGATATCGACCACTTGTCTAACCGCCGTGTGCGTACGGTAGGAGAGCAATTGGCAGCTCAGTTTGGCGTAGGTCTTTCTCGTATGTCGCGCACTATCCGCGAACGTATGAACGTACGTGACAACGAGGTATTTACTCCTATCGATTTGATCAATGCGAAGACCCTTTCTTCTGTGATTAACTCGTTCTTTGGTACAAACCAATTATCTCAGTTTATGGATCAAACGAATCCATTGGCTGAGATTACTCACAAACGCCGTTTGTCCGCCTTAGGGCCTGGAGGTTTGTCGCGTGAGCGTGCGGGCTTCGAGGTGCGAGACGTACACTATACTCACTACGGACGTTTGTGCCCTATTGAAACCCCAGAAGGACCAAATATCGGTTTGATATCTTCGTTGGCGGTATTCTCGAAGGTAAACGGTATGGGCTTTATAGAAACGCCTTACCACAAAGTTACTAATGGGAAGGTAGATCTTAAAGATATGACCTACCTCACTGCCGAAGACGAAGAAGGACTCAAAATTGGTATGGCTAATATCGCATTAGACGATAAAGCTAATATCATTGAGGAAAAAGTGGTTGTAAAAGAAGATGGTGACTTTCCTGTAATTGAACCTAATGAAGTACAATATATAGACGTGGCGCCTAACCAAATCGCTTCTATTTCGGCTTCCCTTATTCCGTTCTTGGAACACGACGACGCGAACCGTGCATTAATGGGCTCGAATATGATGCGTCAGGCAGTACCTTTGTTAAGACCTGAAGCGCCTATCGTAGGAACAGGTTTGGAACGCCGTGTAGCTTCAGATGCCCGTGTGCTTATGAACGCAGAGGGTGATGGTACAGTTGATTATGTAGATGCTGATAAAATCATTATCACTTATGACCGTACTGATGAACAAAAATTGGTGAGCTTTGATGCTGATGAAACAGTATATAACCTTATCAAATTCCAAAAAACAAACCAAGGCACTTGTATCAACCTAAAACCGATAGTTGAAAAAGGTGAGAGAGTGAAAAAAGGTCAGGTGTTGTGTGAAGGTTATGCTACTGAAAACGGAGAGTTAGCACTCGGTCGTAATATGAAGGTAGCGTTTATGCCTTGGAAAGGTTATAACTTTGAGGACGCGATTGTGATTTCGGAACGCGCTGTACGCGAGGATTTATTTACTTCTATCCATATTGATGAATACGCTTTGGAAGTGCGTGATACTAAATTGGGAGCCGAAGAACTTACCAATGATATCCCTAACGTATCGGAAGATGCGACCAAAGATTTGGACGAATACGGTATGATTCGCATTGGAGCAGAAGTACGCCCAGGGGATATTCTTATCGGTAAGATTACTCCTAAAGGAGAATCAGACCCTACCCCTGAAGAGAAACTCCTCCGTGCTATCTTCGGTGATAAAGCAGGTGATGTGAAAGATGCTTCTCTAAAAGCTTCACCTTCACTTTACGGGGTGGTTATCGACAAAAAATTGTTCTCACGTGCGGTAAAAGACAAACGCAAACGCAGTAAAGATAAAGAAGATGTAGCACAATTAGAAGCTGATTACAACGCTAAGTTTGAAGCTCTTCGCTCTAAATTATTGGAAAAACTATACAGTTTGGTAGCTGAAAAGACTTCGGAAGGAGTAGTAAACGACCTCGGTGAAGAAATTGTGCCTAAAGGTAAGAAATATACTAAAAAAGTGCTTGAAGGCATTGAGGATTATGCTCATCTTACTTCTGCAGGTTGGACTGACGATAAGCACATCAACGGTCTTATAGACGACCTTTTGCACAACTATCGCATTCGTGAAAATGACCTACAAGGAGGATTGCGTCGCGATAAATTTACCATTGCTGTGGGAGATGAATTACCTGCAGGTATTCTAAAATTAGCTAAAATTTACGTGGCTAAGAAACGTAAGCTAAAAGTAGGAGATAAGATGGCTGGTCGCCACGGTAACAAGGGTATCGTAGCACGTATCGTTCGCGATGAGGATATGCCTTTCCTTGAAGACGGAACTCCGGTAGACATCGTGTTGAACCCTCTTGGGGTACCTTCACGTATGAACATCGGTCAGATATACGAAACTGTATTGGGTTGGGCAGGACAAAAGCTCGGCAAGAAGTTTGCAACTCCTATCTTCGATGGAGCATCGCTTGAGCAAATTAACGAGCTTACCGATGAAGCAGGCGTACCGCGTTTCGGTCATACTTACCTATACGATGGTGGTACTGGTGAACGTTTCGACCAAAAAGCAACTGTAGGTGTGATTTATATGATTAAGCTCGGACATATGATTGACGATAAGATGCACGCTCGTTCTATCGGTCCGTACTCACTTATCACCCAACAACCTTTGGGAGGTAAAGCCCAATTTGGTGGACAACGTTTTGGAGAGATGGAGGTATGGGCATTGGAGGCTTATGGAGCATCTAGTACCTTACGCGAAATCTTAACTGTAAAATCCGACGACGTAGTAGGTCGTGCAAAAACTTACGAAGCGATTGTAAAAGGTGAGACAATGCCAGAACCAGGCTTGCCAGAATCTTTCAACGTATTGATGCACGAACTTAAAGGTCTTGGATTGGATATCAGACTTGAAGAATAATGATTAATTATTAATGGTTAATGGCTAATAATTAATTATTGAAATTATAATAAAATTCCAAACTATTGAATATTCAGTAGTTTGGAATTTTTGTTTTATATAGGAATTAGATAGCAATAAGATAGATTATTTACTACAATTTTAATCCTTTTAAGGCCTCTAATAGTATTTCTACTCTTTGTTTGGAACTCTCGAAGAAAGCATCAGTTTTTACAATTTAGCGCCCTCCCATAGCGTCCAAAAGTTCATTGTTCTTTTGGGTGATAGTAGCGACTTGCTGTAATAGATTTTTTAGTTCTTTCATCATTATTCTTTTGGGATACAAAATTAGGAAATTAAAGTCAAAATATTGTTTTTTGCTGAAAAAAATGTATATTTGTGCGTTTTCTTTCTAAAAAGAATTATTATGCAACAACTTTGACAATAATACAGAATACCAACCCTGATTACTTTTTGGGGCATTTGATGAATATAAGGCTCAATGATAACTATCGCATTAGCTTAGAAACTATTAGCGGATAATAATACTGAACATACCAATATGAATATACGTCCTGTTATCACAACTGATATAGCCTTATTGCAGGCTATTGGCAAGCAAACTTTCTACGAAACTTTTGCTGAGACTAATACTCCAGAGGATATGGAGCAATATCTCACTACGAGTTTTGGAACAGCCAAAATACAGCAAGAACTATCAAATCCAGATTCTCTTTTCTTCTTTGCCGAAGAAGAAAATGAGGTGATAGGTTATTTGAAGCTCAATTTTGCCTCTGCTCAAACAGAACCACAAGACCCTAATGCAATGGAAATAGAACGTATCTATGTGTTAAAAGAATTTCACGGCAGTGGGGTAGGTCAAGCGCTTTATCAAAAAGCTATTGAAGTAGCTAAAGAGCGAAAAGTATCTTATGTGTGGTTAGGTGTATGGGAGAAGAACGAGAGAGCTTTGCGTTTTTACCAAAAAAATGGATTTGTAGCTTTCGATGCACACATCTTTATCTTAGGCTCTGATGCTCAAACCGATATTTTAATGAAACTGTCGATGTTTTAAGATATGAAAATGTTATATGCAAAAAGAACATACAAGGTTAAGATAAGGATCGGCAATACAACTCTCTTTGAGTTGATTTTGAAAGGATGAAATCAATAAAAATATTTAAAATGATACGTAACAAAACACTTATTTTCTTTTTACTCATATTATCTGCTTGTGGCAAACAAGCAGGAGAAGATGAACAGCAGAAGCATCGTAGGTAAACTGTAAAAGGATAACAAACATTTAAATAACATCCGACTATGAAAAAGTTCATAACATTAGTAGCAGCATTTGCCCTTGTGGCTTGCGGAAAGGACAGCAACGGAGGCGGCGGAGAGGATCCGATCGACCCCAGCGTAGTGTACAAAACTTCGGGCGACCTTTTCGGAAAGAACTATGTGGCAAAGGGGACCGTTTTTACGCGAAGGGTAGACAAAGAAATGCCTCTCGCGCCTAATTCAGCAGCGATTGCAAAGAAAATGAGATCGCTGGCAACCAATCCTTACGGGGTGATCACCACTATTACTCGTCAGCACTATAATTACACCATAATTATTGTAGATAGTAATGATAAGAACCAGCATTATGCTAATTTTATCCCCGAAGGGCACTATGAGCGAGACGAACCTGACATCTATAAATACACGGGAGGGCGTCAGCCTATCGTGCACGATGCCAAGCCTGCCGCTGGGAACGATGCGCATATGGCGGTGTACGACGTGGCAACAGGAGTGATGCGTCAGTACTTCGGAGTAACGTATGTGAACAGCGGTGAGTACAAGTTTAAAGGCTCGGGCTACTTCATTGCCAAGCCAGGACTGCGCGGGCTCGCTAAGGACAACTATTGGATGCGCCTTACCAAAGGCGGTAGCTCGGTAGTGGGAATGCTCAATCCGCTGTCGCAGATCGGTATCGAGGAAGTGAGGGCAGGGGAGATCAATCACGCCCTATCGTTCACCATAGCGCACGCCCGTAAAGGCTTTTCGTGGCCTGCGAAGGCTGGCGATGGCGATCTGGACGATGCCGACGCCCCAATGGAAGGGCAATGGTGCCGTATCGACCCGAAAGTGGACTTGGATAAACTCGGATTGGGTCCTATGACCCTGATGATTGCCAAGGCGGTGCAGAAATATGGGGCTTATGCCGCTGATAAGAACGCATTTTGCCACACTTTCACCACCGAGCACGGCATTTATGAGCTTGCGATCCACGGGTTAGACCCTTGGGAACACGATGGGGAGTTTGAGAAGAAGTACGGCAAGTTCGATAACATCAACGACTTCCCTTGGGAGCTCACACAATGGGCACCTGTTGACTGGGGAAAAAAATAAACGTAGGAATCTTTTGGAGCAAATCTTATTAGCCTACAAAGCGGAAGATACCCAAGTATTGGCTGAAAAGTTTGATATTTCGGGAGAGTTTTTAGAAGAAATCTATGAAATGTTCGATTTTGTAGAAGATAAAAGCGTATTGCACCTTTTCCCAATAGAAGAAATGGATAAAAAAGAAGGTCGTAGCACGACGGGCGGAGAAAATTAGCAAATTAGCAGATTGGAGAATGAGATAAATGCCAATAATACCAAATAATACCAATAATACCAGAAATAATCAACTTTGCCAAAGGTGCGAGCCACACAGGCAGTGTGAGCCACACAGGCAGCCGTAGCACGGCAGGCGGGGAAAAATTAGCAAATGGGGAAAGGTTGAGGAGTTCGGAAGGAAACGGAAAAGTTCGGAAGAGGGGAGGAAGGGTTTTTGATGAAAAAAGGGTGTAAGGAGGGTGGGGTTAGCTTATAGAGAGCTTATAGGAAGCTTATACGAATCTTGGACGATTGGTATAGAAAGGGTGTATAAAAAGCTGATTAATAATATAATACAACAACGCTAAAAATGTTAAAAACGGGATTTCGAGGCGAAAGAAAAAGGAAGAGGCAATAGACCTTAGGCCATAGGCAGTAGGAAATAACCTCCCCCTAGCCCCCTCAATGAGGGGGAATGTGGCGAGTCATTTATTCGGTAAGCCCCAAAATTCCCGAAGGGGGACAAGCTGGAAAAGGTGACAAACCTCCCCCTTACACATACTTTGCTTTCGCCGGGCGCATACCCAGCTATTGCTGGCTACTCCCCGGAGAGGAGGAAGATAGTGACGGAAAAGAGAAGAAATGACGAATGACCAGGAACGAATGATGAAGGTAATACGGAGGAGATTTCAACTTTGAGAAAGGGCGTAGGACGACAAGGAAATTAGAAGCTTTGGCAAAGATAGTAGCAGGACAGGCAAGTAGAAACTTTGAAAGTGTAAAAGTTTGAGACTTCGATAAATTTTATGCTACTAACTATCAACCTCTTAAAATATTCTTCTAAAAATATTACGAAAAAATAATTGCTATTTTAAAAAATAGTTGTACTTTTGCACGATATTTTGTAAATAGGCTTCGTGGGGAGACCTCTATGAAGCCCCATAAATTTATTATATTCACCATAAATAATATGGCAAGAGAAAAAAATACAGCTGTTCCTAAATTTGATAAGATTTCGATTGGTTTGGCCTCTCCTGAATCTATCTTAGCCGTTTCACGCGGTGAGGTTACTAAACCTGAAACTATCAACTATCGTACTCACAAACCTGAACGCGACGGGTTGTTTTGTGAGCGTATTTTTGGTCCTGTAAAGGACTATGAATGTGCTTGTGGTAAATACAAACGCATTCGTTATAAAGGCATCGTCTGCGACCGTTGTGGCGTGGAAGTAACCGAGAAAAAAGTACGCCGCGAAAGAGTAGGACATATCAACCTTGTGGTGCCTATCGCTCACATTTGGTATTTCCGCTCATTACCTAACAAAATAGGTTATTTGTTAGGGCTTCCTTCGAAAAAGTTGGATATGATTATCTACTACGAGCGCTATGTAGTTATCCAACCAGGTATTGCCAAAGGACCAGAAGGTGAAGATTTACAATACTTAGACTTTCTTTCAGAAGAAGAATATCTCGCTATTACTGAGAGTCTTCCTGCTGATAACCAATATTTAGAAGATACTGACCCTAATAAGTTCATCGCTAAAATGGGGGCTGAGTGTCTTCTTGAACTCTTAGAACGTTTGGATTTAGACGCACTTTCTTACGACTTGCGTCACAAAGCTAATAACGAAAGTTCTAAACAACGCAAAACTGAAGCTCTTAAACGCTTACAAGTGGTGGAGGCGTTCCGCGAATCTCAAAGAAACCGCGAGAACAAACCTGAATGGATGATAATGAAGGTGATTCCTGTGATTCCGCCTGAATTACGCCCGTTAGTACCGCTCGATGGGGGACGTTTTGCGACTTCCGACCTTAACGATCTTTACAGACGTGTGATTATTCGCAATAACCGTCTAAAACGCTTGATGGAAATCAAAGCTCCTGACGTGATTTTGCGCAATGAGAAACGTATGCTTCAAGAGTCGGTAGATTCACTTTTCGACAACACACGTAAATCATCAGCTGTAAAAACAGAGTCTAATCGTCCGCTTAAATCACTTTCTGACTCATTGAAAGGTAAGCAAGGGCGCTTCCGTCAGAACCTCCTCGGTAAACGTGTAGACTATTCAGCACGTTCGGTAATTGTGGTAGGTCCTGAACTCAAAATGTACGAATGTGGTTTGCCAAAGAATATGGCAGCCGAACTCTATAAGCCGTTTGTAATACGTAAGCTCATCGAGCGCGGTATTGTGAAAACGGTGAAATCAGCTAAGAAAATCATTGACAAGAAAGAGCCCGTAGTATGGGATATCTTGGAGAATGTAATTAAAGGTCACCCTGTACTACTGAACCGTGCTCCTACTTTGCACCGTTTGGGTATTCAGGCATTCCAACCTAAGCTCATTGAGGGGAAAGCAATACAGTTGCACCCGCTTGTGTGTACAGCGTTCAATGCCGACTTCGACGGTGACCAAATGGCGGTGCACTTGCCATTAGGTCCTGAGGCTATCTTAGAGGCACAACTCTTGATGTTGGCTTCACACAATATCCTCAACCCTGCGAATGGTTCGCCTATTACTGTACCTTCACAAGATATGGTCTTGGGGCTTTACTACATCACCAAAGGTCGTAAGTCTACCCCTGAACATCCTATTAAAGGGGAAGGCTCAGTTTTTTATTCAGCAGAAGAAGTGAATATCGCTTATAACGAAGGAAAGCTCAGCTTAAACGCTTTTATTAAAGTGAAAGTGCGTGACCTCGACGAAAATGGCAATGTGTATTACCCCGTAGTAGAAACAACCACTGGACGTGTGCTCTTCAATGAGCTTGTACCTTTGGAAGTAGGCTACATCAACGAGGTACTTACCAAAAAATCATTGCGTGATATCATCGGTCGTATCCTTAAAGCTACTAGCATTCCTGTAACGGGAGACTTCCTTGACAAAATCAAGAATATGGGATACCGTTTTGCCTTTAAAGGCGGATTGTCGTTCAGTTTAGGCGATATCATCATTCCACAAGAAAAAGCGGATATGATAGCCGAAGCTAACGGACTCGTAGATGGTATTATGATGAACTATAATATGGGGCTCATCACCAACAACGAGCGTTATAATCAGGTAATTGACGTGTGGACATCAACCAATGCACAACTTACTGAATTGGCGATGAAACGCATCAGCACAGACCAACAAGGGTTCAACTCAGTGTATATGATGCTCGACTCGGGAGCGCGTGGTTCTAAGGAGCAAATTCGTCAGCTTACCGGTATGCGTGGTTTGATGGCAAAACCTAAGAAATCGAGCGTAGGGGGTGGTGAAATCATTGAGAACCCTATCTTGTCAAACTTTAAAGAAGGGCTATCTATCCTCGAATACTTTATCTCTACCCACGGTGCCCGTAAAGGTCTTGCCGATACCGCTTTGAAAACAGCCGACGCAGGTTACTTAACTCGTCGTTTGGTAGACGTATCACAAGACGTGATTATTAATACAGAAGACTGTGGAACCTTGCGTGGAGTAGAAGTACGTGCCCTCAAAAAGAACGAGGAAGTAGTAGAAACTCTTGGCGAGCGCGTTTTAGGACGTGTATCGCTCCACGATGTATACAATCCTCTCACCGAAGAACTTATTGTGGGTGCTGGTGAAGAAATTACTGAAAAAATAGTAGACAAAATAGAAGCCGCTCCTATTGATATGATAGAAGTGCGCTCGGCTCTTACCTGTGAAGCAAAACACGGTATCTGTGCAAAATGTTACGGACGTAATCTCTCTACGGGACGTATGGTACAGAAAGGGGAAGCCGTAGGGGTAGTTGCTGCCCAGTCTATCGGTGAACCAGGTACCCAGCTTACCTTGCGTACCTTCCACGCAGGTGGGGTTGCGGGTAACGTATCAGAAGAAAATAAAACTGAAGCCCGTTTTGACGGTGTACTAGAAATAGAAGACTTACGCGTAGTTCGTGGTAAAGACAACGAACAAAACCCTGTGGACGTAGTAGTGCGTTCATCTGAGCTCCGCGTGCTTGACCCTACTACCAAAATGGTACTTCAAACACACGATATTCCTTATGGAGCGCACATCTTTGTAAAAGACAAAGAAGAGGTGAAAAAAGGAACTTTACTCTTCCAATGGGATCCCTATAATGCGGTAATCATCTCGGAATACTCTGGTAAAATCGCTTATGAAGATATCGAACAGGGAGTTACTTACCAAGTAGAAATAGACGAGCAAACAGGCTTCCAAGAAAAAGTGATTGTAGAATCGCGTAACAAGAAGTTGATTCCTACCTTGCTCATCACTGATAAGAATGGTGAGACGCTCCGCTCTTACAACTTGCCTGTGGGTGCTCACATTATGGTGGACAACAACAGCAAGATTGAAGAAGGTAAGGTGCTTGTGAAAATACCGCGTAGCTCTGCCAAAGCTGGGGATATTACAGGGGGGCTTCCTCGTGTTACCGAGCTCTTCGAAGCACGTAACCCATCGAACCCTGCCATCGTATCCGAAATTGACGGGGTAGTATCGTTCGGTAAAATCAAACGCGGTAATAAAGAGGTAATCGTTACCTCACGCTCGGGCGAAGAACGCAAATATTTGGTGAAATTATCGAGCCAAATCTTGGTACAAGAAAACGACTTTGTACGTGCAGGTAAACCACTTTCTGACGGCTCTGTAACACCTGATGATATCTTGCGTATTAAAGGACCATCGGCAGTACAACAGTATTTAGTAAACGAAGTACAAGAAGTATACCGCTTGCAAGGGGTGAAAATTAACGATAAACACTTTGAGGTTATCGTTCGCCAGATGATGCGTAAAGTGGAAATCCAAGACCCAGGTGATACTCTTTACCTCGAAGGTCAGTTAGTTCACAAAGACGACTTTATCGAAGAAAACGACCGCTTGTTTGGTAAGAAAGTAGTAGAAGATGCCGGAGATTCCGAAAACTTAAAAGCTGGACAGATAGTGAGCTTACGTGAATTGCGTGATGAGAACTCACTACTCAAACGCTCCGATAAGAACTTGGTAATCGCTCGCGATGTGATTCCTGCTACTGCTATGCCAGTGCTACAAGGTATCACTCGTGCATCGTTGCAAACCAAATCGTTTATCTCAGCAGCTTCTTTCCAAGAAACTACGAAGGTATTAAATGAAGCAGCGGTAAGTGGTAAAGTAGACTTCCTCGACGGTTTGAAAGAAAATGTAATCGTAGGTCACCGTATACCAGCAGGTACCGGACTTAAAGAATACGAGAAAATCATCGTAGGCTCTAAAGCTGATTTAGAACCCGTAGTAGAAAAGAAAAAATCGAGATAACCAATGGACGGAGTAGAAGAAAAAGAAGGACAGTTGAGCATTGAGCTCGACGACAAGGTTGCCAAGGGAGTATACTCTAACTTAGCAATTATCAACCACTCGTCTACCGAGTTTGTAGTCGATTTTGTGAGCGTAATGCCAGGGATGCCCAAAGGGAAGGTGCGCAGTCGCATTATCCTTACCCCTGAGCACGCCAAACGCCTGCTATTCGCCTTAGATGATAATATCCAGAAGTTTGAACAAGCCAATGGCACTATCACCAATAGCGACGACCGTCACGCCATTCCTCTCTTTGGTGTAACCGGACAAGCCTGATTTAATTACAAATAATTATAACTTTGCCAAAGATGTTAACCGCCTATGCGGCTCACACCTTTGGCATTTTTTTATTACACTTTCTTCAAAAGCAATTCCTTTTTTAGCTTTTTACCTTTTATCGCCCTACTAAACTTATTTTTAATGTCGTTTTTCTTCAATCTATACTTCTCTCATACATAGCGCATTATATACCTCCCCTATACCAATCGTCCAAGATTCGTATAAGCTTCCTATAAGCTCCCCATACCCAAAATACATCTCTACTACCAAAAAAATATATCATTTTCTTACCTTTCCTTTTTCTCAATAAATCAATGATTTAAGTATTTCTATTACAAAAACATTGATTATTTTGGTACTATGTATTGCATAATACTTATTTTTGTCGTATCTTTGCCCCGAATTTAAAAACATCAAAACTATGGAAGAATTTAATGTCGAAAAAACAAGAACACAAATGCGCAAAGGCATCTTAGAAATGTGTATTCTTTCCATTATTGACAAAAACAAAGAAGCTTATGTTTCCGACCTGATTGAGGCGCTCAAAACAGCTGATATGATAGTGGTCGAAGGAACGTTATACCCTTTGCTTACCCGATTAAAAAACAGCGGGCTACTTACCTATCAATGGAAAGAATCTACTTCAGGTCCTCCTCGTAAATACTACATCCTAACCGAATCAGGCAGACGCTTCCTAAACGAAACCGTAAAAGCCTGGCGTGATTTACAAACAATGATTGATAAAATTATTTAAATTATGGACAAAATAAAAAACATCAGTTTGGGTGGTTTTTCTTTTATCATCGAAGAGACCGCCTACAATGCCCTCAATAACTATCTCAATGAGGTGCGTAATCATTTGAACCAAAATACCGATAGAGAAGAAATTCTCTACGATGTAGAGCAACGTATGGCTGAACTACTCAAAGTTCGTCTTAAAGAGCGCGAAGTAGTAATTGGTCAAGACGTGCAATATCTTATAGAAGTATTAGGTCGTCCCGAACAATACGTTGAGAGTGAAGAACCCTCTTCTGCTGAAACCAAATTTACCTTTTCTTCTTTGAAAGGGCGAAAGCTATACCGCGATATCGATGATAAGAAAATCGGTGGCGTACTCTCAGGCATAGCCCATTACCTTCAATACGACGTTACTTGGGTACGCATCTTCTTTCTATTAGTCTTACTGGTGAATATCTTCATTCTTCACTTTTTTACCTCTGCTCTGTTACTCTTGTATATTGCGTTTTGGGCTGTGGTACCTCCCGCACGCACAGCCGCTCAGAAGTTAGAAATGAAAGGTGAAGCCGTAACCATCGATACCCTTTCCAACTTCTCTTTTACGAGCAAAGAAACCCTAAAACCTCAAAGGAATGGCTTCCCTGTCTTACTGAAAGTAATACTCTACTTTATTGCGATTCTATTACTATTGCCATTGCTTATATCCTTAATAGCCGTAGTGCTCTCCTTATTTGGTATAACCGTATTCGGAAGCATTAGTCTGCTTGCCCTTAACGATTTTCTTCCCTTTATAGTGGCGGCAACTTGGCAACACTCTTTGTTGTACCTTTCAGCAGTATTATTACTCTTGTTTCCTGTTTCAGTTATTTTACTGCTTTGCTTCAAACTTTTTGTAAAGGATTTTCATACCCCAAAAAGCTGGATAGTGTTCAATGTGCTGAGCTTAACCATAGGTATCATAGGAGGTTTCACAGTCTTAGGAACTGTTTTAAGAGACTTTACCTCCGAAACCGTTATACAAGAAAAAATACCCGTTGTTACCACTTCCGATACTTTGGTAGTACACCGTAACTATACTCACAAAACGAGTCTTATGGGTATCAAAAACGATAGTCTTGTGGTTGCCGATTGTAATTTCAATGTTAATGAATTACCCGAAGGCGCACAGCCCTATATTGAAGTCTCTACCCATTCAAGAGGCAGAAACATAGGTCAAGCCGAACAATATACTAAAAATATCCATTATACCTTACAAGTGAAAGATAACCAAATCACTATCCCTGAAACCTATCAAATAGCAAAAGGAGATTTCTATCGCGCACAACGCCTGCAAATCACTCTATTTGTACCCAAAGGTAAGGAAGTAAAAAGAGATTAATGTAATTTTTTTGTTATTCGTAATTTGTAATTCGCAATTATTTCGTACTTTTGCACGGTTTTTGTTATAAGATGAAAATCTATAGAATTTAAATACGTAATTAACTAATAGAATGAAAAAATCATTTATCTGGGTTGCCTTAGCAACTTTCCTATTTGTGGGCTGTCGGGCTACTAAAGTTAGTGCCGATATGGACAAAGCTCCCGCAACACCTTTAGCTCAGAAAACTTACAATGATGCTACCCTCAAAGGTTGGCCTCACGAAGGTTTTAAACAAAACTTCCCTGGACTGAACTTGCAAGAAGCCTATGCCCTACTCAAAGGTCTTACCCCTAAAAAAGTAATCGTAGGAGTGGTAGATTCCGGTGTGGATATCAACCACGAAGACCTTAAAAACGTAGTGTGGGTAAACACTAAAGAAATTCCTGACAACGGAATTGACGACGACAAAAACGGTTATGTAGATGACGTACACGGCTGGAACTTCCTCGGTAATATCGCGCAAGAAAATACCGAGATGACTCGTATTTACAAAACTAAGGATAAGAAAAATCCTGATTATGCCAATGCTAAAAAAGAATTCGATAAAGAAACTGCTGAAACTAAAAAACGCAAAGGCTATTATGAGCAACTTATCCAAATAACTGAATTTGCCGATAACAACTTGCGTAAAATCACAGGTAAAGAAGTGTATACCGCCAAAGACATCGATGCTGCTACCAAAGGCAAAACTTTCGATGCGCCCACTACCGAGATGATTCAGTTTATGAAACAGCTATTAGCAGATGTCTCTAATTCTGGTGATATCAAAAAAGAACTCAACGACGCTATCGAGTATTTCGATACAAAACTGAAATATCACCTCAACCCCGATTTTTCACCTCGTAAAACTATCTTAAAAGATAATGAAAACGACTTTACCAAAAAGTATTACGGCAATAATAACGTAATAGGTCCCAATACCAAAGATGCCTTACACGGCACACACGTGGCAGGTATCATTGGTGCTGAACGCAATAACGGAATCGGTATGAATGGGGTTGCTGATAATGTGCTTATTATGGCAGTACGTGCTGTCCCCGATGGTGATGAGTACGACAAAGATGTCGCTCTTGCTTTGCGCTATGCAGTAGATAACGGAGCCAAAGTAATAAACACCAGTTTTGGTAAAGCTTTCTCTCCTCACAAAGAATGGGTGTATGACGCTATCAAATACGCAGCTTCTAAAGATGTTCTTATCGTGAACGCTGCGGGTAACGACTCTCAGGATATCGACGTGAAAGATACTTATCCTAACGACGAAGTAAACAAGAAAGAAATCTCCGATAACTTCCTTACCGTAGGGGCTTTGAACTACGAATATAACAAGAATTTAGTAGCCTCTTTCTCAAACTATGGTAAACGCAATGTCGATGTATTTGCCCCTGGAGTAAAAATCTATTCTACCACTCCTGAGAATAAATACGAATTCTTGCAAGGAACCTCAATGGCTTCTCCCGAAGTTGCCGGAGTTGCAGCCTTGTTGCGCTCTTACTTCCCAAGTCTCAGTGCAGCCGAAGTGAAGAAAATCATTATGGAGTCTGGTGTAAAAGTAGATATGAAAGTACTCGTAGGTGAAGATGATGATGAAGGTAAAAAACGCAAAGAAATGAACTTCGCCGACCTTTCTACTACAGGTACTATTGTAAATGCTAAAAATGCAGTAATCTTAGCCGCTAAAATTACTAAAACAAAACTTAGCAAATAGAAATTTACATAATACAATGAAAAGCCGTGTGAGAAATTCTCACACGGCTTTTTTCATATTTGCCTGTTATTCATAAGTCATTAGCATTTTAAATGCCTGTCGCGCTACGACTGCTACGACTTATTTATGAGCGTTGTAAAGCTCAGCAACTTTCGCCCAATTAATCACGTTAAAAAACGCCTCAATATAATCAGGACGACGGTTCTGATAGTGCAAGTAATAAGCGTGTTCCCACACATCTAATCCCAAGATAGGAAAACCTCCGCAACCAGTGTTAGGCATTAGCGGGTTATCTTGGTTTGCAGTAGAGCAAATCTCAAGCTTACCTCCTTTGTGTACACAAAGCCACGCCCAACCAGAGCCAAAACGAGTAGCCGCAGCCTTGCTAAAAACTTCTTTGAAAGCTTCAAAACTTCCGAAAGCCTCTTCAATCGCCTTAGCCAATTCTCCTGTAGGTTTACCTCCGCCATTAGGGCTCATCACTTCCCAGAAAAGATTGTGATTGTAAAAACCGCCAGCGTTATTGCGAAGAGCAGCGTTGTTCATATCAAGTGAGGTAAGAATTTCCTCAATAGTTTTGCCTTCTACCCCTGCTGGAGCCAAAGCCGTATTCAGGTTCGTGGTATAAGCGTTGTGGTGCTTAGTATAGTGTATTTCCATTGTACGCGCATCGATGTAAGGTTCAAGCGCATTGTAAGCATACGGTAATTTAGGTAATGTAAACATAGTATTTCCTTTTTAAATTTTTAGCAAAAGTACTATAAAAGTTAATTGGTTGAGATACTTTAATGATAGATTTTCCTTATATAGGTATAATTATATTTTGGAAAGTATAATTATTTTCGTACTTTTGCAAGGTATTTTTCTTTTACAAAAACCCACTACCCTATAATTATGAAACATTGTATCTTTTTTCTCCTTTATAGTCTTATTTTAGCTACTTATGCCCAAGAGCTTTCTCTTTTAGACCGCCTTTCTGCTATTAAAAACGGCGGTAAAGATTTTTATGCTATTGATGGCTATATCATTACTAATGAAAATTTGAACCTCCCTTTTGATGAGAAAGGATTCAAAAAAGCTTACCGCAAACTAAAAGTAACAGCGCAAGAAGCTACTGCCAATCCTCGTGTGCTTGTTGATAACTATATGGTAGTAAAAGAAACTGACGAGGGAGTGCAAAGTTTGTATTTTGTAAAAAACAAAGCTAATAATATTGCTCTTATTTATTTTACCAAGCTCAAAAACAGAGAACCTGAGGTAGAAGAAGCCTTAGTAAATCTCATTGTAGAAAACAAAATTCCCGAAGATAAATACGCTCCTACTGATGCGAGTAGTATCAATTTCGCAGGCAGAACCATTCCGCTAATGGATGACTGTTATTTTACGGGTATTAACATTGTACTATGCCCTTATAATGGCGGGATGAACTGGGATATATACCGCACCTTGGAAGACGCCCAACAAGCCGTTGCCGACCAGTTTGCTGTGAACACACAGCGCAAAAGTGTCAAACCGACACAAGAGGAAGAAGTAGACGTTATCTTTGAAGAAGTGCCTACCAAAGCCAAGAGAGTAGTGTTTGACCTCAAAGGGGTAACTTCGCTTTTAGCCGGAATGTCCGGTGGCAAAACACTTACGGTATACTATGTAGCACAAGTGGTGCGCAATCGTCCCGTGGGCTGTGTGATGAGCTTTTGGAATAACGATAATATCAACTCCAATACAGGTTTACCCTTGCTTTTAAGCCGTGTAATGCGATTGAAATAAACAACCTCTTTTAACCACTATATGAAAAAATACCTATTAGGGCTCTTATGCCCTTTGTACCTCATCGCACAAAACAAAACTACTCAAAAACCTAACGTCATCATCATTGTAGCCGATGATTTAGGCTATGGCGACCTAAGTTGCTATGGCGAAAAGACAATTCATACCCCGCAGGTAGCCTCTCTCGCCAAACAAGGAATGGTCTTTACGAACGTACATTCCACCGCTGCCACTTGCACACCTTCGCGCTATTCACTCTTCACGGGCTTGTACAATTGGCGACGCAATGACACCGGTATTGCTCCTGGTGATGCTGCTATGGTCATTCGTCCTGAGCAAACCACCATTGCCGATGTGTTCAAAGCAGCAGGCTATACTACTGGCGCTATTGGCAAATGGCACTTGGGCTTAGGAGGCGAACGCGGTAAACAGGATTGGAACGGCTTTATCACCCCTGGACCTTCCGATATAGGCTTCGAATATTCCTGCATAATGGCTGCCACAGCCGACCGTGTACCTTGCGTGTGGATAGAAAACCAACGCGTAGCCAATTACGACCCCTCAGCACCCATCGAAGTGAGTTATAGCCTGCCTTTTGAAGGTGAACCTATGGGTAAGAACAACCCCGAACTGCTCACTAAGCTCAAACCTTCCTTACACCACGGTCACGACCAAGCCATAGTGAACGGCATTTCGCGTATCGGCTATATGAAAGGGGGTGGCAAAGCACTCTGGACGGACGAACATCTCGCCGATACCATTGTAGCCAAAACGGTAAAATACATCGAAAATCACAAGTCTCAACCTTTCTTTCTCTATGTGGGTACTAATGATATACACGTACCTCGCTACCCCAATCCGCGTTTTGTAGGCAAAAGTGGTATGGGTTACCGCGGTGATGCAATTCTCCAATTCGACTGGACAGTGGGTGAAATCGTAAAAGCCCTCAAAGCTAATAAGCTATACGATAATACGCTCATCATTATCACCAGCGACAACGGTCCTGTGATAGACGATGGTTATCAAGATCAAGCCGAAGAGCTCTTAGGCAGACATCGTCCGTGGGGAGCTTTTCACAACCACGGAGGCAAGTACAGCAATTACGAAGCAGGTACGCGTGTGCCCTTTATCGTACGCTATCCTAAGATAGTGAAAAAAGGTACTTCCGACGCTTTGCTCTCACATATCGACCTCTTTGCCTCTTTAAGTAAATTTATTGGTGCTGAGATACCCGCAGGAGTAGCCACCGATAGCGAAGATTACCTCAAAGCCTTCTTAGGCAAGGACAAGAAAGGTCGCCCTTATGTAATAGCCTCTGGGGGAGCGCTCTCCATCACCGATGGTCGTTGGAAATATGTAGTCCCCAGCGACAACCCCTCTTATCAACCGCTCACTCGCACACATCTGGGCAACTATCCTGAACCCCGATTGTACGACCTCAAAGAAGACATAATGGAGCTCTACAATGTAGCAAAAGACCATCCCGAAGAGCTCACCAGACTCAAAACAATGCTCGACAATATTAAAAACAGAAAATAGTGCTTTAACAATCAATAATAAAATTCGCTCCAAAAAAGGTAGATACTTTTTTGGAGCGATGTAATATCAATACTTTTTCTCCTATTCTCCCTTCTATTTCCGCTTTTCTTTCGTTTATTCTTCATCTGCCCGTGTAGCTCGCTCCGTCTTTTGTTCGTTCTTTAGTCATTGTAGAGCCACTGTAGAGCCACTGTAGACCCACTGTAGACCCACTGTAGAGCCACTGTAGAGCCACTCATCGTTCGCCTTACCTTCGCCTTTCCGTCGCTACATACTTTGCCAAAGTTGAAATCCCCTTCGCATTACCTTCGTCATTCGTCATTCATCATTCGTCATTTCTTTCTTTTACTTTTTACATAAATCCCATTTTTTGTCATTTGCCAATTATTTTCTATTTTTGCACTTTAAACAACATCTGTTCCGATGGAAGACAATACACCTCAAAACACTACTCCACAAGGAGATAGCATCATTAAAGTCACAGGTATGTACCAAGATTGGTTCTTGGATTACGCTTCGTACGTAATCCTCGAACGCGCTGTACCAGCAATCGAAGATGGCTTTAAGCCCGTACAACGCCGTATTATGCACTCGCTTAAAGAATTAGACGATGGTCGCTACAACAAGGTGGCTAACGTCGTGGGGAATACAATGCAGTATCACCCTCACGGCGATGCGAGTATAGGCGATGCTATTGTACAAATCGGTCAGAAGGACTTGCTCATCGATACGCAAGGTAACTGGGGAAATATCCTCACAGGTGACGATGCGGCAGCTCCTCGTTATATCGAGGCACGCCTTTCTAAGTTTGCCCTTGATGTGGTGTTTAGCCCTAAGGTAACCGAATGGCAATCCAGCTATGACGGTCGTAAAAAGGAGCCTATCAGCTTGCCGGTGAAGTTCCCGCTCCTCTTGGCACAAGGTACCGAGGGGATAGCCGTGGGGCTTTCTACCAAGATATTACCTCACAACTTCATCGAGCTTATCGAGGCTTCCATTGCTTACCTCAAAGGTAAACCTTTTGAGTTATACCCCGATTTCCCTACTGCGGGTATTATGGACGTAAGTGGCTATAACGATGGGGCAAGAGGCGGACGTGTGCGGGTGCGTGCTAAGATTTCGCAACTCGACAAGAGTACGCTTTGCATCACCGAAATTCCGTTTACTACCACCACTACTTCGCTTATAGATTCTATACTGAAAGCCAACGAAAAAGGCAAGATAAAAATCAAAAAGGTAGACGATAACACAGCTGCCAATGTAGAGATATTGGTGCACTTGCCCAACGGCACGTCGCCCGATAAGACTATCGATGCACTCTACGCCTTCACTGCCTGCGAAACAGCTATTTCGCCCATTACCTGTGTGATTGAGGACAACAAACCGCATTTTCTCACCGTCTCAGAAGTGTTGCGTCGCAGTACCGACCGCACAGTAAGTCTGCTCAAACAAGAGCTCGAAATTGAACTTTCTGAACTCGAAATGCAATGGCACAGTGCCTCGCTCGAAAAGATTTTCATCAGAGAAGAAATGTATATCGACTTCAAGAAATACACCGATAGAGAAAGTTTGTACGAGTACTTGTACCAGCGTTTTGAACCTTTCAAAAAAGATTTGATCCGTGAGATTACCGATGACGATTTGGCGAAACTCACTCAAATACCAATGATTCGCATCACTCGCTTCGACTCTTATAAGGCTGATGAAAATATCCTCAAAATTGAAGCCGATATTGAGGAAGTGAAAAACCACCTCGCAAACCTTATCGACTATGCGATTTCCCATTTCGAACGACTCAAAAAGACTTATGGTAAGGGGCGCGAACGGAAAACCGAAATGCGCGTATTCGATACCATCGAGGCGACCAAAGTAGTGGTGCGCAATACCAAACTCTATGTGAACAGAGCAGAAGGTTTTGTAGGTACAGGCTTGCGCAAAGACGAGTATGTAGGTGATTGCAGTGATATCGACGATGTGATTGTATTTACCGAAAGCGGTGCGATGTACGTTACCAAAGTAGCTGAGAAACAATATATAGAGAAAAACATCATACACGTAGCGGTCTTTAAGAAAGACGATAAGCGCACCGTGTACAATATGATTTATAAGGACGGACAAACGGGCTTCTCCTATATCAAGCGTTTCAACGTTACGGGTATTACCCGCGATAAGAAGTACGAGCTCATTCCTCAACACAAAGAGTCGCGCGTGCTCTATTTTACAGCCAACCCTAATGGTGAAGCCGAAGTGGTAACCGTGAACTTACGTCAGTTAGGCACTTTGCGCAAACTGCGATGGGATATCGATTTTGCCGATACCCTCATCAAAGGGCGGGGCGTTAAAGGAAACCTCGTGAGCAAATACGCTATCAAGCGCATCGAGCTAAAAGAAAAAGGCGTATCAACCCTCAAACCGCGCAAGATATGGTTCGACGACATCGTAAAACGCCTCAACACCGAAGAACGCGGTACGCTACTGGGGGCTTTCAAAGGCGATGACCGTATGCTTCTCATCACCAAAGAGGGCGTCGTGAAGACCATTATCCCCGAATTGAGTCTGCATTTCGAGAACAATATCGCCGTAATGGAAAAATGGGTGCCCGAGAAACCTATTTCGGTGATTTACTACGATGGCGAGAAAGAACGCGTGTTTGTAAAACGCTTTGTGGTAGAGAACGAAAACCGCGAAGAGTTAGTCATTACCGAACATCCTAAATCGCAATTGCTCTTTGTCTCTGCCGATTGGCGACCTATGGCTGAGGTGGTCTTCACCAAAGAAAAAGGCAAGGAGAAAGAGAACCTCATTGTGAATTTAGAAGAGTTTATCAGTGTAAAAGGCATCAAAGCCTTGGGCAACCAGCTCACTACCGATAAGGTGAAAACTGTCAACACCCTTGAATCTCTCCCCTACGAAGAACCCCAAGAAGAGGAACCGGTAGAAGACCTCGGCGATGAAGAAATTGTCCCTCCTCCCTCTGAAAATGAGAGCGACGGCACCCAAACAGAATTAGAATTCTGAGATAACGATGAATAATCAAGTCGCTTTTGAGTCGCTACACTTTGCCAAAGTTTTTAATTGCTCGTCGTGCTACGACCTTTGGCAAAGTTGATTAATAATTTGCTTAGACAACTTGGAGCAAGTGTAAGCACTTATTATGAACTAAAATAAAAGCGGGCAAAAAGCGGGCAATATATTAGAAATTTATTATAGTAATTGAGCAATACCTTTGCGGCTTGTCCCCCTTCGGGGGTTCGGGGGCTTTAATATAAAAACAAACCTTATGAAAAACTATATCACACTCTTTATCATATTGTTGTTGGGAAGGAATGTAGCAGTGGCACAAGAGAGTAAAGAAGCTGTACTCCACCGGCTCAACCAAACCATTGAGCAGAGTGCTACTTATATACAAGCCAAAGAACAGCGTATTACTTCCTTGAAAAAGGCTCTTAAAAAAGCCTCTCAACCAACAGAAAAATACGACCTGCACAAACAATTGTATACCGAATACCGAAAATTTAAGGTCGATTCGGCAGTAGCCTATTTGCTGAAAAACGAACAAATAGCAATAGCTTTAAACGATGCTGAAAAGGAAGACGAAACCCATATCTTGCTCTCTAAACTCTACTCGGTAAAAGGAATGTACGTAGAAGCGTTGCAACTGCTAAAAGCTATCGATAAACACCAATTACCCAAGAAATCTCTGTGTGAATATTACGATTCGTGTTATGCCTTGTGCAGTCATTATGGGCAAAGCATCAATAATAGCGCTTATTTGAGTGCCTCCAACCGCTACCGCGATTCCTTACTATTGTGCATAGACAAACAGTCGCTTACTTTTAAAGTAAACAGTGCTATCGATGAGTTCTTTACAGGAGACAAAAACCGTGCTATGCAACAGTTTCAACAACTATTGCCACAAACTACCGAAGAGGAACCTGAACGTGCTATAATAGCTTATTATTTAGGTCTTGTAGAACGAGAAAAAGGAAATGACGACCTTCAAGAATACTATTTTGCCCTTTCTGCTATCGCCGACATCAAAAATGCAATCAAAGATAACGCTTCCTTGCAGAGCTTAGCGCTTACTTACTACAAACGAGGAAATATAAGCAAAGCCTATCAGTTTATCAAAATGGCAATAGATGATGCTGCCTTCTGCAATGTGCGACACCGCGCCGAAGAAGGTGCCTCTTTCTATTCCATCATCAACACCGCCTATCAAGAGAAAGAAGCCAAACAAAAGAAAGAATTACAATTGTATTTAGTGCTCATCAGCGTATTGTCGGTAGCCCTTATTATCGCTTTGGTATATGTGTACAAACAAGTAAAGCGACTGATAAAGATACGTAAAGAACTCTCTTACAGTAATCAGCAACTCGAAAAGCTCAATACCGACCTACAACTGATGAACCAAAACCTCGAGGAGGCAAACCTCAACCTCGAGGAGGCAAACCTTATTAAAGAAGAGTATATTGCTCATTTCTTCAACCTCTGTTCTGCTTATATCGATAAGATTGAAAACTACCGAAAACTACTCTACAAAAAGGCTTCTAAACATCAGTTTGACGACCTTACCAAGGTGCTAAAATCTACCTCCGTAGTAGAACAAGAATTAGAGGTACTTTACAAGAATTTTGATACTATCTTCCTCAATATATACCCGCATTTTGTAACCCACTTCAATGCTCTTTTAGAAGAAGGCAAACAAATCTTCCCTAAAAAAGGTGAACTACTGAATACAGAATTGCGTATCTTTGCCCTCATCCGTTTAGGCATCACCGATAGTAATAAGATAGCCGAATTCTTGCGCTATTCTCTTCGCACAGTGTACAACTATCGCACCAAAGTACGGAATAAAGCGAAAGGAGAACGCGATACTTTCGAAGAAAAAGTGAAGAAAATACGTAATTAATAGATGAAATTTCAGTACTTTTTTAAGCTTTTTTCACAATTCAATTAGCTAATATTCAATTCGATATTTTTTGAAAGCAGTACTTTTCTAATACCCGATTGCGCACAAGTGTTTTTTTGCTGTACTTTTGGAGCGACTAAACAAACGTAATGTTTTTATTTTATGAAAGTACTCAAAGAACATTTAATGCTAATGATGGTACTGTTAGTAGGCTTTGTAGGTTTTGCCCAAGCACAATACAGCAGAGTAACAGGTACCGTAACCGATGACAAAGGAACACCTCTTCCTGGTGTTTCTGTAGTAATAAAAGGTACTACCAAAGGCGTAGCTACTGATTTCGACGGTAAGTATACACTTACTGACGTAGCTCGAGGAGCTGTTTTAGAGTTTTCTTCTGTAGGCTACAAAACCCTCGTTTTAAAAGTAACAGGTGAACAGCTCAATGTTAAACTTTCTGAAGTTGCCCAAGACCTCGATGAGATAGTAGTAGTGGGCTATGGGACTCAAAAACGTGGTGATGTAACCACTGCTATCACCTCAGTAAAGACCCAAGACCTCGACCAACGTCCTGTAATTTCAGCTGCACAGGCTATTCAAGGGCGTGCTGCGGGTATCCAAGTAGTACAACCTAGTGGTGCTCCAGGCGCAGGCTTGGCAGTGCGCATTCGCGGGAATACCTCTATCAGCGCTTCCAACGACCCTCTATATGTGGTAGATGGTATCCCTGTGCAAGACATCAGTGGGATTGCCCCTACCGATATCGAGAATATGCAAGTACTTAAAGACGCTTCCTCAGCAGCTATCTACGGTTCACGTGCTGCTAATGGCGTAGTGCTTATCACTACCAAACACGGAAAACGCAACGAGCCTAAAGTATCTGTTAATACTTATGTGGGTATCTCGCAAGTAGCCAAACGCATAGAATCCTTAAATACGGCTCAATACAACGAACTGATGAAAGAAACAGGTGCTGTTACTCTTCCTTCAGGTCTTACCGACAAAACCGATTGGTTCGACGAGACCTTCCGCAAGAGTATTATCCGCAATACACAGCTTTCTTTCTCAAATGCAACTGAAAATACCAAGTATTACATTTCAGCAGGGAACTCTAAAGATGAAGGGGTTATTCGCTCTTCTTTTTTCGAGCGTTATAATGTGCGCCTCAACTTAGAAACCAAAATGCGCAAATGGCTCACTTTTGAAACTAATCTATCCTATTCCGATTACTCGTCTAATGGTATTATTACCGGTACGGGCTCTAACCGCGCTGGGGTAGTGCTTTCGGTAATCAATACGCCTAAATACGCCCCTATATGGAGCGATAAACCTGGGGAAGAAGGTTGGTATTACTACAATTTCTATGGAGCAAACCTCACTCACCCTGTAGAGAATATCTCTCGTAATGCCGACAATACCTCTAAGAGCAATCGCTTGGTAGGAAGTGTATCGGCTATTGTAACTTTCTTGCCGAGCTTAAAGTTCAAATCTACAGTAGGTATCGACCGTTTAGGACGCACTCAAACTCATTGGACTGACCCTAAACTCACCGAATATGGACGTAAGATCTTCGGTACTGCCGACGATATTCGTACTAACAACACTGTGATGACTTACGACAATTTGCTTACCTTCGATAAGAGTTTCGGCAAGCACAACCTTTCTGCTTTGGCAGGTACTTCAGGAACGGTATCTAAATGGAATGAAAGCTATTTGTATGCCTCTCACTTCCTTACACCCGACATCAAAACCATCAACGCTGCCAATAAAATAGAACAAGGTAGTGGTTCGAGTGCTGCCGAATGGGCGATTATGTCGTATTTAGGTCGTATTTCTTATAACTACGATAGCAAATACCTTCTCACAGCTAATTTCCGCGCCGATGGTTCTTCAAAATTAGCACCTGGAAAACGCTGGGGGTACTTCCCTTCTGTATCCGTCGGTTGGCGTATCTCACAAGAAAACTTCTTGAAAGAAGTGGATTGGCTTAGCGAACTCAAATTGCGCGGTGGCTGGGGACAAACAGGTAACCAAGCTGGTATATCCGATTACGGCTACTTGCAACGCTTTTCTATCACTCGTCAAAACTGGTGGGAGGCTGGCAAAGGTGATGCAATGGTAACCTTGCGTCCTAATTCATTCTCTAACCCTAACCTCACTTGGGAAACCACAACCCAATCTAATATCGGGCTTGATATAGCGCTCTTCAAAAACCGTATCTCTTTAGCGGTAGATGCTTATCTTAAAAAGACTACCGATTTATTGATGGATGTGCCTCTTCCTGCTACTTCACCAGTGCCTTCTATCTATCGCAATGAGGGCGAAATGACCAATAAAGGATTAGAGTTCTCTGTGGACAGCCGTAACCTTACAGGTAATTTTGAATGGAATACAAACTTCAATATCTCGTTCAACCGCAATGAGCTAACTAAACTTACCCTTCAAAAAGTGTATTACTACGCCAGCACTTCCGAAGCTATTACTGAACAAGTGGTGCGTATTACCGAAGGGCAGCCTTTGGGCAAGTTCTGGGGATTTATAAGTGAAGGTGTAGACCCTCAAACAGGTAATATCAAATACAAAGACCTTAATGGTGATGGTAAAATCTCAGTGTCCGATAAAACTTATATAGGCGACCCTAACCCCAATTTTACCTTTGGGCTTACCAATGACTTCTCCTATAAAAACTTCACTCTGAGCGTATTTCTACAAGGTTCTTATGGTAATGATATCTACAACGCTTCTCGTATAGAAACTGAAGGTATGTACGATGGTAAAAACCAATCAACTGCCGTGCTCAACCGTTGGAGAAAACCTGGTGATATTACCGACATTCCTCGTGCTGTAAGAAGTGCCGATAACATCAAAGCTTCTTCGCGATGGGTAGAAGATGGTTCGTATTTGCGTCTCAAAACACTTACTCTGGCTTACAACCTCTCCAATGAGGAATTGTTGAGATATGGCATTCGCAAGATACAACCTTATTTCACCGCTCAAAACCTTTGGACACTCACTAACTACAAAGGATTTGACCCCGAAGTAAACCAAGGGCTTTCAGGTCCTACGATGGGTATCGATTGGGGTACTTATCCTCAAACCAAAACTTTTATCTTTGGCTTAAACATTGATTTTTAATACCTATACAAAAATGAAAAGATATATATACCTTGCACTCTCGTTAGTAGCACTAACGGCGTGCAGTTTAGATAAAGACCCTATTTCGGAGTTCAACGAGAAAAACACAACTGCCGAGGGCAAAAGCTCTTCTGCCATAGAAACCAAAGCACAAATGCAAACCCGCTACGAGGCTATCTATGCTTTCGTACGAGGTAGCGCGCAAGAGTTCTGGACGTTAGACTTCCTACAAAATACCGAAACTCGTGCCGATAACGCTTATGCAGGTACTTCTGGCGTCGAGATTACTTCTATAGAACAGAACAGCCAAGATGCATCTAACGGGAATATCAAACGTGATTGGCAAAAATACTTAGAAGGTATCAACTTAGCCAATGTAGTAATTGCCAATGTAGATAAAGTGCCCGATGCCTCGCTTACAACAACTGAACGCAAACAGTGGAAAGCCGAAGCTAAAATACTCAAAGCGTGGCTTTTATTCGATATGGTGCGCTTTTGGGGAGCAGTACCTATTCCTCCTATTGAAGTCCCTGAAATATCATCTGAAAATGTAGAAGAAACCTACAAATTGCTCTTTCCTGAACGCACTTCAGTTGCCGAGGTGTACAACATCATTCGCACCAACCTCGAGGAAGCTCTCGTCGATGCTCCCGCTGTGAAGGCTAACGATAAGTTCTTCTTTAGTCGCGCAGTTGCCAATGCACTCTTAGCTCACGTATATGCCGAGAAACCTATACGCGACTACAACAAAACCATTCAGTATTGCGCAGCCGTAGAAGCCGATGGCTTTTCTCTCTTGCCTAATTACGCCGATTTATTTCAAATCAACGATGCTAAAACCGATGTAAAAGTGCGTAATTCTGCTGAGTCTATTTTTGAGATTACCTACTCTCAAGGCGGACAAACGTGGTTACCAGGGCTCTTCGGCTTAAACTACACCAACCCCAATAGCACTTACAATTGGGCGAAATGGGTAACCCCTTCACGCGACCTCATCGCTGCTTTTGATGCTGAGGGCGATACTGTGCGCAAAGATCAAGCTATCGTTTGGGGGCAACCTTCTTGGAAAAATTATTACCCTTCTGAACACTATCCTTTTATGTACAAAATACGTTCAGGAGGCAGTAGCATCATCAAGTTGCGTTTAGCCGATATCCTCTTGCTAAAAGCTGAAGCCTACGCTGCTTTAGGTCAAACTGCTCAGGCGGCCATCTTGGTAAATCAAGTACGCGCAAGAGTAGGGCTTACTGCTATTTCCACCTCTCTTTCACAAGAACAAATGAAAGCAGCCGTACTCAAAGAACGTCGCCTTGAATTGGCTTTTGAAGGCTTCCGTTGGTTCGATTTGGTGCGTAACGATAAAGCCATTGAAACAATGAACTCTCTCAACGCAAGAGATACTGGTAGACTAAAACAAACCTACCCGCTCAACGAGAATACAGTGCTTTATCCTATCCCACAAACTGAATTAGAAAACAATAAAAAACTCACCCAAAATCCTGGTTACTAATGAAATTATTCCCGTCTTTTTTACTTGTAATACTCTGGAGCATCGCTTCTTGTAGCTGCCAGAAAAAATCCAACACAGGGGAGGATCCTACTCCTCCCCCTGTTGTTGAGCCATCGGTAGGTAAAGTGAGCGTATTGCTGACTACAGCCAATCGCCAAAAAGAATTCTACAAAGAGCAAACCGACCTAAAGCTCATCAAAAACCCTAACGCATCTTATAGTATCACCCTAAAACCCACTGAAAGATTCCAAACTATCTATGGTTTCGGGGCTGCTATTACAGGTTCTACCTGCTATAATTTAATGCAGATGTCTCCTACCGATAGAAAGGCATTCCTCACCGAAACCTTCTCCGAAACTGAAGGCTTTGGGCAGAATTTTGTGCGTATATCCATCGGATGTTCCGACTTTTCTCTAAGTGAATACACCCTTTGCGATACCAAGGGAATAGAGCATTTTGCTCTCACCAAAGAGGAAACGCAATACGTGATTCCTATACTCAAAGAGATTCTCGCTATCAACCCCAAAGTGCAGATTATTGGCTCTCCTTGGACACCTCCACGCTGGATGAAGGTCAATAATCTTACCGATTTGCAACCTCATAACCAATGGACAAGCGGTCAGCTGAACCCTGCTCACTATCAGGATTACGCGTTGTACTTCGCCAAATGGTTGCAAGCGATGAAAGACAATGGATTGAACGTCAAAGCTATCACTATACAAAACGAACCTCTCAATAGGGGCAACTCGGCTTCTATGTATATGGGATGGGACGAACAGCTCGCCTTTATCAAAAACGCCTTAGGAAAAACTCTGCGCGACAAAGGCTTTGCTGAGGTTAAAATCTACCTCTTCGACCATAACTACAACTACGATAATAAGCCTTCACAACAGCAATACCCCTTGCATATCTATAAAGATGCCGATGCCTCTCAGTACGTTGCGGGGGCTGCTTACCATAACTATGGGGGAAATCCTAACGAATTGAGCAACATTCATAACCAATACCCCAATAAAGAACTCATTTTCACCGAAAGCTCCATAGGTACTTGGAACGACGGTCGCAATCTTGAACGCCGTCTCACCGAAGATATGCAAGAGCTCGGTATCAAAACCCTCAACAATCATTGCAAGGCAGTGATTGTATGGAATTTAATGCTCGACGAGCACGGAGCGCCCAATCGTGAAGGCGGTTGCAAAACTTGTTTTGGTGCGGTCGATATCCAAACATCCGATTATAAAACAATGCAACGCAATTCGCATTACTACGTGATAGGTCACCTTTCGGCAGTCATCAAGCAGGGAGCGACCCGCATAGGTGTTGAGAAAACCACCGACGACAACGTGCAATGTACCGCATTCGAGAACCCCGACGGCTCTTTGGCTTGTGTGTTGCTGAATAAAAAGAAAGAAGCAACCTATCTGACCCTAAGCACCGGCAAGCACTATTTCTCTTATGAAGTACCCGCCAATAGTGTGGTATCTTTTTTGATACCTAAAATATAAACAGAAATTGTAAACTTTGCCAAAGCTCGTAGCACGAGAGGCTATAATAACTTTGGCAAAGTTGAAAATCAACAAATTAATTAAGCAAATGAAAAGAATATTACTGTTGTTATTCCTATTAGTAACAACCTTTGCGAGTGCGCAAACCGCAACCCCTACAACCCTTATCAAAACCGTTATTCCGTTTGAACAACGCGACGAGACTTCTTGGATTACCCGCTATCAAGGCGATATCAATCGTTATCAGAAGGAGAATAAACGCTTAAAAGACCTCTCTTGCGACGTACTCTTTCTGGGGAGTTCATCTATCAATCTGTGGGATACTATCTACGAAGATTTCGCCCCACTGAAACTCATTCGTCGTTCCTACGGAGGGGCTACTTTGCGCGATATGATTTACAATTACAACACTATTGCCAAAGGCTATACCCCTAAAAGCATTTTGCTATACGTGGAAAACGATTTGGGCAATCATAAGGAAGGTGTAAATGCCGTGAAGTGCTTTGACCTTTTCCGTATATTTATCGACAAGCTCAAAAAAGACTACCCTAATACGCCTCTGATTGTGGTATCGCTAAAACCCTCACAACACAAAGCCGACCAGCTGAAAGACCAACTCTTGGTAAATGCTTTGTTGGAAGAAAACGCGACCGCACAAGGCTATACTTATGTAGATATTACCAAAGTAATGTACGATGAAGCGGGTAATCTCCGCACTGATATCTTTAAAGAAGACAACCTACATATGAATGCCGAAGGTTATAAGCTCTGGACAGCCATTCTCAAACCACTTCTGCTCAAAAGTATAAGAGGAGAATAGATTGACAAATAAGCAAATAAGCAGATTTGTAAATGAAGAGTGAGACGTATATTAGGAGATATAGAACTTTTAGACTGCTGAAAAAATGTTAAAGTATGCTAAAAGGACAAGAAAAACACAAACTTTTTTAGGAGGTACTCATTTTTCACCTTAAATAACTAAAATACTAATAATCATTTTATTACATTACTTTTTGTGTTTTACTTTTCAGCCTCTTTGGACGAACCTAAAGCGAACCTAAGGCGAAGGTAAGGCGAAGCTAAACCGAAGATAAGGCGTTACTAAACTGAAAATCAATTGGCTAAAAGAGGGTATGAAAATCTGAAAAAAATATGTTAAAAATGAGTTTTTGACGAAAAAAACGCAAAAATATTATCTCTGAAAAAAAATGAAATTTGTTTTATTGATAGGTAGTATTTCTATTTGCTTAATCCTATGAACACTAACAACTAAAAATGACTAATATGAAAAATATAAAAACTTTACTGCTTTGCTGTGTCGTAGGTACGCTCTCAGCCCAGCAAACGCCTGTTTATTTAGACGCTTCACAACCCTTTGAGAAGCGCATAGAGGATGCCCTCTCGCGAATGACTTTAGAGGAAAAAGTAGCTATGTGCCACGCTCAATCTAAGTTCAGTTCACCTGGAGTGCCCCGTTTGGGTATCCCCGAAAACTGGATGACCGATGGTCCTCACGGCATACGCCCGGAAGTACTCTGGGACGAGTGGAATCAAGCTGGATGGACAAATGATAAATGTACCGCTTTCCCTGCCCTCACTTGCCTTGCTGCTACGTGGAATCCCGCTCTCAGCAAAGCCTACGGGAAAGCTATAGGCGAAGAAGCCCGCTATCGCAACAAAAACGTACTCTTAGGTCCTGGGGTGAACATCTACCGCACTCCTCTCAATGGTCGCAATTTCGAGTATATGGGTGAAGACCCTTATTTGGCATCCAAAATGGTCGTGCCTTATGTACAAGGCGTGCAAGCCAATGGTGTGGCTGCTTGTGTGAAGCACTATGCGCTTAACAATCAAGAAATCAACCGCCATACAGTGAATGTAAAGGTAGACGACCGCGCCCTGTATGAGATTTACCTCCCCGCTTTCAAAGCCGCTGTGCAAGAGGGAAAAGCGTGGAGCATAATGGGGTCTTATAACAAATATAAAGACCAATGGGCTTGCCAAAACCAATACCTATTACAAGATATCCTGCGCAAAGAATGGGGCTTCGACGGTGCCGTAGTATCCGATTGGGGTGGAGTGAACAACACCGATGGCGCTGCTCTCCACGGATTGGATATGGAATTTGGTACTTGGACTGACGGAATGGTTGAAAACCGCTCCAATGCTTACGACCATTACTTCCTTGCCCAACCTTTTCTCGAAAAACTAAAATCAGGGGAGATAAAAGAAGAAGTAGTAAATGAAAAGGTGCGCAATATCCTCCGACTTGTATTCCGCACCAATATGGCAGCCAATCGACCCTTTGGGTCATTCGCTTCACCAGAACACTTTGCCATAGCTCGCAAGATAGGACAAGAAGGCATCGTACTGCTCAAAAACGATAAAAATGTATTGCCTATCGACATTAAAAAGGCAAAAACCATAGCCGTAATAGGCGAGAATGCTATCAAAATGATGACCGTAGGAGGAGGAAGTTCCTCACTGAAAGCCGTTCACGAGATACTCCCCTTAGACGGAATTAAAAACCGTGTAGGCAATACAGCCAAAGTGCTCTATGCACGTGGCTATGCTAGCGACGATTACAAAGACCAAGACGGGCTTGCCGCCAACGACATCACCGACAAACGTCCGGCGCAAGAACTCCTTGCCGAAGCCGTAAAAACCGCTCAACAAGCTGATGTAGTTATTTTTATAGGCGGACTCAACAAACACGACGGTCAGGATTGCGAAGGTAACGACCGCAAACAATACGGCTTACCTTACGGACAAGATGCCGTGATTGAAGCTTTGGCAAAAGCCAATAAAAACTTAGCAGTAGTGCTCATTTCGGGCAATGCAATGGCGATGCCTTGGGTGAAAAGCGTACCTGCCATTGTACAAGATTGGTATTTGGGCTCCGAAGCAGGCAACTCCCTCGTCGATGTACTCTTCGGTGATGTGAACCCTTCGGGTAAATTGCCTTTCACTTTCCCTGTACGTTTGGAGGACAATGGAGCTGTAGCCTTAGGTGAATACCCAGGAGATAAAGAGGTTACCTACCACGAAGGCATTTTGGTAGGCTACCGCTACGCCGATACCAAAGGGATAAAACCGCTATTTCCTTTCGGTCACGGACTCTCCTACACTACTTTCAAATACGGAAAACTCACCGCCAATAAGAAGACCACCAACGGTGATATCAGCTTCTCGGTAACAGTACAGAACACCGGCAAACGTGATGGCGCTGAAGTAGTACAACTCTATTTGCACGACGAAGAAGCCTCAGTGTTACGTCCGTATAAAGAACTCAAAGGTTTTGAGAAAGTATTCTTGAAGGCAGGAGAGACCAAAACCGTAACTTTCCACATCACCAAGCGAGACCTTTCCTTCTTTGACCCCAACCAACACGCTTGGGTAGCTGAAAAAGGCACATTTAAAGCCTTAGTAGGCACCTCTTCTGGTGACATTAAAAGCACGGTTGATTTCACCTTAGAATAAATATTTTTTACTTTTCATATGAAAAAAGCTTGAAGTCCACAAGACTTCAAGCTTTTTTGCTTAAAGGAGCTTGCAACACTTTGCCAAAGTTGAATTGGTGACAACATTTTTTCATCATTTATCATTTATCATTTGTAATTGTTTTTTATCTTTGCCACATTATTAAGTGTCTATAATGAAGAAAAACATACTCCTCGCCCTGCTTTCAGGGGCTTTACTCGCTTGTGCGTGGGTAACTTACGGCATTACTGCCCTTATATTCATTGCCTTAGTACCTCTCTTACTAATGGAAGCGCGCATTAGGCGTGATTACCAGCATACCAAACGCAAGGTGTTTGCACTCTCTTATTTGGCTTTCCTCACTTGGAATATCCCTACCACCTGGTGGATATGGTACTCTACCCAAATAGGAGCAATTTTTGCTATTTTGGCAAACACTCTCTTAATGACACTCACTTTCTTGCTCTACCACATCGTAGCGAAACGTATGAACCGCAAAGTGTCGCTCGTTTTCTTAGTAGCGATATGGCTCTCTTTTGAGAAATTCCACCTCACGTGGGACGTTTCTTGGCCTTGGCTCAATTTGGGTAATGTCTTTTCCGAACAAGTTACGTGGATACAGTGGTACGAATATACGGGCACCTTCGGGGGCTCACTATGGGTATGGCTTGTGAATATCGCACTTTTTATAGGCCTAACCGATTATCTTTCTACTAAAAACCGTAAAGCATTTGCCCGAAAAGTGGGGGTGGCAATGCTCCTTTTTGCTATTCCTGTGGTGATTTCGTATTTCCAGTATATCAATTATAGCGAAGCAGGCAAAAAGACAATCAATGCTATTGTTTTACAACCTAATATTGATCCTTATCAAGAAAAATACGCACTTTCCAATCAAGAAGTAGGTAGGCTCTTAGTACAACTTGCCACTGAAAATATAGACGACCAAGTGAATTTTATCATCACTCCCGAAACGGTTTTTGCTGAGAACATTAAGTTACAAGATTTGCCTGTTTCGTGGGAAGTATCTATTTTGCGTACTTTACTCAGTTACTATCCTAATGTAAACTGGATAGCAGGAGCCTCTATGATTGAGTTTGTAAGAGATAAAAACCTGACAACCTCTCAAAGCAACTACTTGCCCGACTATGGTTTTTGGTACAACGATTACAATTCGGCTTTCTTGCTCAATCGCAATGCCGAAGTACCACTGTATCACAAGAGCAAATTGGTGGTAGCAGTGGAAAATTTCCCTTATCAGCAGGTGCTAAAACCTATTTTAGGCGAAACACTTATCAACCTTGGCGGTACGGTAGCCCTGAAAACCACCCAGCCTGAACGCACTGCCTTTGCAGGAGTAGACACCGAGGGCAAGGCAGCACCTATCATTTGCTATGAGACTATCTATGGTGAGTTTGTAACAGGTTATATTAAGAAAGGGGCTAACTTCTTGGCAATTCTCACCAACGATGCGTGGTGGCGCGATACGCAGGGTTACAAACAGCTACTCAGTTATACCCGCTTGCGAGCGATTGAAACCCGTCGCAGCGTAGCCCGCAGTGCTAATACGGGTGTTTCGGCTTTTATCAATAGTAGGGGAGACATACTCAAAACCCTTCCTTACGGTACCCAAGGTAGTCTGAAAGGTGCCATCGCCTTAAACGACGAAGTAACATTTTACGTTCAAATGGGCGACTACATCGCTCGCATTGCGTATTTCTTGGCGTTTTTTGTTTTCTTGTATGCGGTATTGAGGAAACGTGAAAAAAGGTCGTAGCACGACGGGCAATTAAAAAATTTGGCAAAGTTGAATACCTCTATTTGCATCACTTTTCTAACGACTAAAAAACTAACGAGTAAATCGTATGGAACACTACATTTCAAACGAAGTCCTTCTGCTTGAGCAACTAACAGCTATTATAGAAGGCGATACACAACTGAAACTCTCAGAAGAAGCGGTAATTAATATCGAAACTTGTCACCGTTTTCTCAGTGATTATCTCCAAAAAGACCCCAAAGCTCTGAACAATCTTTCGGTAGACTCTATGTCCCTCTTGCGCCATTATGCTTGTGGCATAGGTGAGCGCATTCCTAACGAGATTGTTAAGCTGATGCTTTTCCTGAAAATACAATCCTTCTCCTACGGCTATAGTGGGGTACGATTAGCTTTGGTACAACGTCTCATCGACTTTTATAATCAGGGGGTCTTCCCTGTAGTTTATTCCAAAGATATCCCCGATGAACGCATTGCCTTAGCACACCTTGCCTTGCCTCTGTTTGGTGAAGGCGAAGTGTGCATACAGCACAAAGTCTATTCGGCTCAAGAGTTAGAAGGCAAATACGGTTGGCAACCTCTATCGTCAGAAGGACGCGAAGCCGATGCCCTGCTGAATGGTACCCAGCTCACCACCGCTTATGGCATCTACAACCTTAGCAAATCGCTCAAACTTATTCAGTGGGCTGATTTTGTAGCATCGGTTTCCACACAAGTATTTGGAGGCAACCTCTCGGCATTCTCGGAAACAATGCAAGTGGTACGTCCGCACAAAGGACTTGTAGAAACTGCCGAGCACCTTCGTATGCTTCTGAAAGACAGTGTCCTCTCTGAGCACCCACAAGCCTTCTCGTCTATGCCCGAAGCTTTTTGCTCTATCCCTCAAATACACGGAGCCGTCCGAGAGTCGATTGCGGCTATTCGTAAGGTAATTAAAACCGAGATGAACTCAGTTACCGATAACCCTATTCTCTTCCCCGAAACTCAAGAAGTTATATTCGGAGGTAATTCACATACTCTGCCTCTCTCATTGGCAATGGACTTTTTAGCGATTACCCTCACTAGCTTGGGCAATATCAGCGAGCGACGCGTGTTCTACCTGCTTTCTAATATCGGTAAAGAGATAGAAACTGAAATAGATTATCCTATTTTCCAACGAATTATTGAAGGAATATTGAACGAAAACCGTCGTCTTTCCACTCCTGCAAGCATCGAGAGTCCAATTTTATTTGAAAAAACAATAGACATTAAAGGAATGGGTGGTAGTTCGGCTATTAAATGCGAGCAAGTAGTGAAGAATATAGAAGAAATATTGGCTATTGAACTCATTTTGGCTACTTCACTGTGGAAAAAGAAACAATTTGAGCATCATTCAGCTTTATTTAAGGAATATCTCTCTTTTATGGCAGAAGAGGAAGTAACTACTCTCAAGAAGCAAATAGAACACACAATAAGGTTTTTTGAGATGAACAATGAATAATTGATAATTAATTCATATCTTTGGGGCAAAATTGTTCAATTTTAATTGTTAAAAAGTTATGCTGAAATTACAAACTGTTCTTTCTTTAGTATTATCGATGTTTATCTTTCATATATTTGCACAAGACGAAAAACCTAATAACTTGACGATATTTGTAGGCACTTATACCGAAGGAGGCAATTCTAAAGGTATTTATACCTATCGTTTTAATCAGGAGAATGGAACTTTCGAACTGCTGAGCAGTGCCACCGCAGCCAATCCTTCTTTCTTGACGTTATCCCCCGATGGGAAACATCTGTACGCAGTAAGCGAATATAACAACGGGCGACAAGGAGCTTATTCGTTTGATTTGAGTCAAGATAAAGCGCATTTGAGTTATCCCGTTTTTCAATCTACCGTCCCTAAGGAGAGTTCTAAGGAAGAGCTGAAACAGGCGGGTGCTGACCCTTGTCATATTGTTACTGACGGGAACTATGTAATTACGGCTAATTATACAGGGGGCGACATCAGTGTTTTCCCGCTAGATGCAGAAGGTAAATTAAAAGCAGAGACACAGCATATTGCTTTTGTAGGAAAGACACCCAAGCGCGTGGCACATATCCACTGCATTATTCCCACCCCTGATAAAAAGTATATATTAGCAACTGATTTGGGCAACGACCGCGTGTATCGCTTTCGTTACAACAAAAAAGCACGTAAAAACGTTAAGGTACTCACCGCTCAGCGAGTAGCTTATGAGATGAGCGACGGACAAGGACCTCGTCATCTTACGTTTAGTAAAGATGGTCGTTTTGCTTTTTTGATAGGCGAATTGAGCGGAGAGTGTGTAGTGCTCGGCTATCACAAGGGTAAACTGAAAGAAGTGCAACGCTTAATGGCTGATGAAGGCGGCGGACGAGGCAGTGCCGATATACATATCAGTCCGGATGGGCGTTTCTTATATACCTCACACCGATTAAAGAAAGACGGCATTGCTATCTTTGCTATCGACCCTAAGAAGGGTACTCTCACGAAAGTAGGATACCAATTCACAGGTATTCACCCTCGCAATTTTGCTATTACTCCCAATGGTAAATTTCTTTTAGTAGCTTGCCGAGATGATAATAAGATACAAGTGTTTCGGCGCAATGAAGTAACAGGTGAGCTCACCGATACGTCGCTTAATATCAGTGTAAATAAACCTACCTGTGTGGTATTTGCATTTTAAAGTCCTCACCCCCGTTCTCACTTACCCAGCTGTGAGCCCTCGCCGGCTCCTCCCAAGGAGAGGGAGGGCAATCCATAAAAGTGATTTTTTAACAGGAAAATAACTTATATTTCCGTTGTGGCGTTTGTAAAATTGAACTAAAATCAGTACTTTTGTCACACTATTAATTATCAATTGTTTATGACCGACTTAGAAATCGCCCAAAAGGCACAGATGCTCCCTATCAGAGAGGTAGCTAAAAAATTAAACATCAGTGAGGACGACCTCGACCCTTACGGGAAATACAAGGCTAAACTACCGTTGCACCTCATCGACGCTGAGAAGATGAAAAACAGTAAGTTGGTGCTCGTTACGGCTATTACCCCTACCCCTGCGGGTGAGGGCAAGACCACGGTGAGTATTGGTCTGACGGAAGGACTTAACAAAATAGGCAAAAAAGCGATTGCCGTATTGCGTGAACCGTCGTTAGGGCCTGTTTTTGGTATCAAAGGAGGGGCAGCTGGTGGAGGATTCTCACAAGTGGTACCTATGGAGGACATCAACTTGCATTTTACAGGCGACTTTTCGGCTATTGAGAAGGCTAATAACCTATTGGCAGCTGTCATTGATAATAATATTCAAAGTAAAACACACTCTATTGGCATTGACCCACGCACCGTAGTTTGGAAGCGCGTGATGGATATGAACGACCGTGCGCTACGCCATATAGTGGTAGGGTTAGGTGGCACTACTCACGGTGTACCCCGCGAAGACGGTTTTAACATCACTCCTGCTTCTGAGATTATGGCGATACTATGTCTTGCCGAAAGTTTTTCTGACCTGAAAAAACGCATTGGTAATATCTATGTAGGCAAGAAGTTTGACGGTACCCCCGTATTTGCCCGCGACTTGAAGGTAGTAGGGGCAATGGCGCTTTTGCTCAAAGAAGCAATTAAACCAAACTTAGTGCAAACCTTGGAGAATAACCCTGCGCTCCTACACGGAGGCCCGTTTGCCAGCATTGCCCAAGGTACGAACACTGTTTTGGCTACCAAAATGGGACTATCGTTAGGTGACTACGTGATTACCGAAGCAGGTTTTGGCGCTGACCTTGGGGCTGAGAAATTCCTCAATATCAAATGTACTTCAGCAGGATTAGCTCCCGATGCAGTGGTGATTGTAGCAACTATCCGCGCCTTGCGTCATCACGGAGGGGCTAAAAAAGAAGAGTACAACACTCCTTCCTTGCAAAAAGTGAAACTCGGTATTGCCAATTTGGAAAAACACATCGAGAATGTGCAACTTTTTGGTCTCAAAGCAGTGGTAGCGATTAACTATTTCCCTAACGATAGTGAAGAAGAGATAGCCTATGTAAAAGAAGTATGTGCTCAAAAAGGGGTAGAAGCTATTGTAAGTAAAGGGTTTAGTGAAGGAGGTAAAGGTACCGAGGAACTTGCTCGCGCTGTCGTGGCTATAGCCCAAAGTGGTGAGAGTCATTTTAGTCCGCTATACAGCAATGAAGCGAGTATAGAAGAAAAAATAACAGCAGTAGCTACTAAGATTTACGGAGCGAGCAAAGTGAATTACAACAGTAAAGCCGTAAGTCAGTTGAAGCAAATCAAAACATTAGGCTTTGATAAAATGCCTATTTGTATAGTGAAGACGCCTAAATCGCTCAGTGATGACGAGAAGAAACTCGCTCGTCCTACCGATTTTGAGGTAACCGTGCGAGAGTTTGAGTTTGCCTCAGGGGCGGGCTTTGTAATCCCAATTTTGGGTGATACTGTGCGTATGCCGGGTCTCCCTAGTGTGCCTGCCGCCGAAGGTATGGATATAGATGACGAAGGAGTTATCACAGGACTCTCTTAATAAGGTAAAAGGTAAAAGGTAAAAAGAGCCTATTGTAGCTCATACTACACTTAAAACGGATAATTGATACCGAAGTTGAACACGGTTTCTTTAATTCTGAATTTCTTTATCCAGCGGTTGCTCATTTCTTCGGCAGGGTCATATGTAGGTATACCCATATCGAGGCGAATTACAAAGAAGTTGAAGTCGTAACGCAACCCAAATCCGGTACTTAACCCCACATCTTTTAATGAAGAAAGGTCTTTAAACTTATATTCATCAAAACGAGTATTATCGGCTACGTTCCAGATATTTCCCACATCGGTGAAGAGGGCGCCTTTGAGTGCCCCTAAGATAGGGAAACGATATTCGAGATTGAGCGTAATCTTCATATTGGCTTCGTTGTAATCTAAAATCGAACCACTTGAACCAGGTCCTAAACGATAGGCTTTAAAACCACGGTTATCGGTAGTACCTCCGGCAAAGTAGCTTTGTGAAAACGGAATATTATCGGAGTTGCCATAAGGGATAGCTATCCCTAAGAAGGAACGGAATGCTAATGAACTCTGTTTGGCTATGGGGAAGTGCTTGATAAAATCGACTTCAGCTTTGGCATATTGAGCGTATTCTACCCCAAAAATCTTATTCTTAGTACTACCTTCGGTATTGACCACTTTGTAAGTAGCTGTCAAAGCATTGAGCAAACTCCCCGCTCCTTCTATCTTGAAACGCAATTGTGAGAAGTTGCGTTCAAAAAACTGTGATTTGCTATTGATGATATAAGTAAAACTACTTGATACAATAAAGTCATTATTTGTAATACGACGATAGCGTTCAGAAATAGCATATATAGGCAAAATATCTTCACCTTGAACTACCAAATTCCTTTCGAATACATCATTTATAAAGTTAAAAGTCCCCTCAGTAGGGGTAAGATTGCCTTTGTCGTCTACATATCGGCTACCTAAACTGTATTTTTTGGCAATATCGTTCAGCCTTTCATAAGTACTTTGGTAAATATTGAAGAAATTACCTGGGTTGATATTGTTTACGTATTGTACGTTTATCAAATCGAAAATGACTTTGTTCTTCTGCTTACGCGGATTCCATACATAGCGCAACAAACCCGAAGTGGTACGCTTGTCGAGCCCTATATTTGTTTGGTAGCTCATACCCGTTTGCAAGATAGTTTGTGGGGTCATATAATAGGGGATGAGCTTGCGCGTATTCAGCGGGAAAACGATAGAAGGAAAGATGAAACGTATATCGCCACTGACTTCTGAGGTATTGAAAAAGCGTGTATCTTTAAGCGTAGGTTGCGAGGCAAAAGTACCTTGCAAGTTCAGTTCTAAGGTTTCTGCTCCACGAAAGACATTGCGTGCTGCAAACGAAGTTCCTACCCCAAAACCTATCGCCTCAATCTCAGAACGCTTTACCTCATTGGTAAGTCGCAATGAAAACTTATCTAAGGACGAAAGGTAGATATTGGCATCGAGTTTGTTTTGCAAGGTGTCATTGGTAGCGTATTTGAAGTCCATATTTGGGTAGCGGAAGACGCGCAGGTTGTTGAACTGTCGGTAGGTATTTCCGCGCTCTAAATCGGAGTAGATTTGTCCTTTTTTGAGGCTTGTAGCGTGATACAACACCCGTGGACGATAACGCAACTTGTCCTTGTAATAAATAATCATATTGCGATACTCCAAAGAATCTAAAGAGCTTTTATCTACCTTGTTGTCGTAATCGGTATACAGACGTACTTTATTGATGTAGTGCATCTTATACTTCTTGGCGGTAATCACATCGCCATCGCGTTCTATAAGGTCGCCTATATCAGTAGTTACTTGCAGTTTGTTGTCTTTTTGAGCTGTAACCGTATCGCGCTCGATTTGGAAGTTGATGGAGCTTTGCTGAAAGGTATAAAAACCGTTGTTGCGAAAGAGTTCGTAGAGGCGTGAACGTTCATTGCTAAAATCGGTAAGCTGGTAAGGGGCTCCTGATTTTAAAAACGTTTTTGCCTTGTTCTGCTGGTAAACTGAATCTATTTCAGGAGAAGTGATATGCGTCTTTAAGCTATCGATATAATAGCGCTCGCCGGTAGTGATATAATAGCCCACTTTGGCTTGTTGTTTTTCTTCATTAGGGAGAATGAAGATGCTATCAGTTACTTTGTTATTGAAATAGCCTATACTTCTGAAATAAGCTCCCAACTGCTTGGTGGATTTGTGTACGCGTGCTGTATCTAATACCGATGGGGCTTCGCCTATCTTCTGTAACTGGTGATCGATGCCTGAAACGAAAAACGACTTCTGTAAGCGACCTACTTGTTTTTTAGAGAGAAAACCATCTAAAAACCTATGCCAACGAGGGTGTGTATCGAGCCATTGGACAAAATCCTTTTCGGCATTAGGGTTTCCTAAATTATAGATATATAGACTGATAGGCATTCCTAAAACATACGAATTGGGCTTTTGTAATACAAAATTGTTTATCTTTGCATCGTCGGTCTTAGTGCCATTCACATATACGAGGTTTTCACGGAGCAAATGGCGGTCGTTAGGGACACGCTTGGTAGCATCGCACGAAAAGAGAGCAATGGCTAACACGAATAACAGACTGATAACGCTTAGTTGGGAAAGAGATTTTCTCACAAGTTTTTGTTTTTAGGGCTCAAAAATACACAATTATTTTATGCTTAGCAAAAATCAAGTAAAATTAATTCAGAAATTACAACAGAAGAAATACCGCAATGAGCTGAATCTCTTTATAGTAGAGGGGAAAAAGAGCATTGTGGAATTTCTGCAAGCGGGTTACCGTTTAGAGTTACTTATCGCTACCGAAGTGTTCGCCACAGCGCTGAACGGTCAGCCTATTACCTTAGTGAGCAAAGAGGAACTGCGGAAGGTGAGTAGCCTCAAAAATCCCGATGAGGGCTTGGCGATTTTCCACCAACGCCAACATAAGGGCATCTTGCAAGAGGGTGTAATCCTCGCCTTAGACAATGTGCAAGACCCTGGTAATTTGGGTACGCTTATCCGCCTCTGCGATTGGTTTGGTATCGAAACGCTTATCTGCAATAGCCAAACGGTGGATTGCTACAACCCGAAAGTAGTGCAAGCCTCTATGGGTTCTCTCACAAGGGTTGCCGTACATTACGTGGATTTAGCAGGCTTCTTGGCAACTTGTACGCTACCATTATACGCAATGGACTTGGACGGTGAGAACCTCTACACTACCGAATTTCCCGAAGATTGTGTGCTAATCTTAGGCAACGAAGCTAACGGTATTAGCCCCGAAGTACGCGCCTTGACTGATGGCATTATCACCATTCCGCGTTTTGGCAAACTGCAACAGACGGAAAGTTTAAATGTGGCAATGGCGGGAGCGATAGTGGTGAGCCAGGTAAGGAAATTAGAAAATGAGAAAATGAGAGAATGAGGAAATTGGCAAATTGGGCGCGAGTTACAAGCTTGAACTAGCAGAGGGATTGTTAGTTTATTCAACTTTGGCAAAGTTTAAAACTTTGCCAAAGTTTGAGATGAAAAAGCGATGTGTTGGGAGGGGTTGGAGGATTCGGAAGATAACGGAAAAGTTCGGAAGAGGAGAGGGAGAAATTTTGGTGAAAAAAGGCTGTAAGGAGGGTATGGTTAGCTTATAGAGAGCTTATAGGAAGCTTATACGAATCTTGGACGATTAGTATAGAAAGGGTATATAAGTAATTGATTTATACCGTAATATAACAACGCTAAAAATGTTAAAAACAGGGTTTCGAGGCGAAAGAAAAGGAATAGGCAATAGGCCTTAGGCCATAGGCACTAGGGAGGTAACATTCCCCTTTACACATACTCAGCTATCGCTGGCTACCTTCAAAGGGGGAATGAGGAGAGGGGCATTGGGGGGCTTCTGTCAAATTGTCACCTTTTTAGCCTTTGGCAAATTATTTGCTACCTACTAACGAAATAAACTAAAAATGAATCATTATGATTACCGAAGATATTAAAAACGATGACTTAGAACTTGAACAAGAGGCAACTGATAACACTCCTTCGGAAGAAGTTGAAGAACCTACTTCTGTTGAAGAGCCCGAAGAGCCCGTTAAAGAAACTTCAGAAGACCTTCTTGCAAAAGAGAAGGACAAGTTTTTGCGTTTGTTTGCTGAGTTCGAAAACTATAAGAAGCGCACTGCGAAGGAACGTGCAGAGCTCTTTAAAACTGCTGGACAAGACATTTTGTCAGCCTTGTTACCTATAATAGACGATTTTGACCGTGCTTTGGTAGAATTGGCTAAATCGGGTGATGAACATACTCTTAAAGGGGTAGAACTCATCTATAATAAACTAATAAACACTCTCAAATCAAAAGGATTAGAGAAAATAGAAGTTGCCCCTAACGATACTTTTGACAGTGAACATCACGATGCAGTTACCCAAATTCCTGCTCCTACTCCTGAAGACAAAGGCAAAATTGTAGATGTTGTGCAAACAGGCTACAAATTAGGCGATAAAGTAATACGTTTCCCTAAAGTAGTGGTAGCACAATAAGGAGGAAGGAATGAAGAAAGATTACTACGAAATATTAGAAGTACAAAAAACGGCTACCGCTGCTGAAATAAAAAAAGCGTATCGGAAGCAAGCCTTGAAATATCACCCAGACAAGAACCCTGGTGACAAACAAGCTGAAGAGAACTTTAAATTGGCTGCCGAAGCCTATGAAGTGCTCAGCGATGATAACAAACGCGCCCAATACGACCGCTTTGGTCACGCTGCCTTTGAAGGGGGTATGGGTGGCGGAGGCTTCTCGATGGACGATATATTCAGTCAGTTTGGAGATATTTTTGGTGGGCATTTCTCGGGCTTTAGTGGTTTTAGTGGTTTCGGAGGAGGAGGCGGTCAGCAACAAGTGTACGTAAAAGGAGAAAACTTGCGTATACGGGTGAAAGTTACGCTTGAAGATATTGTAAAAGGCACTGAGAAGAAAGTAAAAGTACGCCGTAAAGTAAAAGCTGAAGATACTACCTATAAAACTTGTCCTACTTGTCACGGACGTGGACAGGTAGTACGCCAAATGAATACGATGTTAGGCGTAATGCAAACGGCTACTACTTGTACTGCTTGTGGAGGCTCGGGCGAAGTGATTGACAAACGTGGTGCTGACAGCGATTCGCAAGGATTAAAAACCATAGAGGAGACTATTCCTATCACAATTCCTGCAGGAGTGATAGATGGTATTCAGTTAAAGATAAACAACAAGGGTAATGAAGCGCCTACGAAGAATGGTGTAGCGGGTGATTTGCTTGTGCTCATCGAAGAACAAGAACACGAAACCTTAAAACGCGAAGGCGACAACTTGCATTACGACCTTTATATTAGTTTTCCTGAAGCGGTTTTAGGTGCTTCTAAAGAGATTGAAACGGTTACAGGAAAGGTGCGCATTAAACTAGACGAGGGAATACAGTCAGGGAAGATATTGCGCTTGCGTGGTAAAGGTGTACCTAACTTGCAAGGACGGGGTGCTGGTGACCTTATCATTCACGTGAATGTATGGACGCCTAAAAAGCTCACCGACAAGCAAAAAGCCTTCTTTAAGGAAATGCAAGAAGACGAGAACTTCGCTCCTAAACCCGACAAGAACGAGAAATCGTTTTTTGAGAAAGTAAAAGAAATGTTTTCATAGGTTATTATTTTACTTAATAAACAAAGAGAGACTGCCAAGAAGGTGGTCTCTTTTTTGTTAGGTAAAAGGTGGGAGCCTGAGTTAGAGGAATGAGGCTGTGCCTCAGAAATTAAACAAAATTTAAACAAAATCAAGGCTGTGCCTTGTAAAATGGGGAGGCGTTTAGTCGCGTACTTTCGGAGAAAATCGGAAAAGTTGAGGAAAGGAGGTAAAAGAGAAAAGGCAAAGACAGTAATAGATAGTATGTATGTGAAATGATATGAAAGAAATATTACTATTATTTATATTGAGGAAAAGTTGTACTTTTGTATTTTAGTAATAGAGTCAAATCGGGCAGGGTGAACGATTCAGAAGGGTTTGTCTTTGGCGAACTAATTATATGTGAGCGAATTGTCTTTTGCCCTTACGATGACTAAAAACTAACGAACTATGTTAAAAGATATATTGAACTTTAGGAGAGCGGTGCGTTATTATGCGCCTACACCCATAAGTGAGGAGAAGGTGCGCGAATGTCTTAAACTCGCCACACTGGCACCTACCAGCTCTAATATGCAGTTGTACGAGCTCTACCACATCACTGATAAGGCTTTGTTAGAGAAATTAGCACACGCCTGCCTCGACCAGCGTACGGCTACCACGGCACAACAAATGGTGGTATTCGTTACTCGTCAGGACAAACACCGCACCCACGCTCGTGCTATCTTGGAGTTTGAGCGTGGCAATGTACAGCGGAACAGTCCGCCCGAAAGGCAAGCCAAACGCATTAAAGATAAAGAGGCGTATTACAGTAAGCTGATGCCTTTTGTGTATAGTAGATTTTTTGGGTTGCTAGGGCTCTTCCGCAAAGCGTTTGGGGTGGTTACCAGTTGGTTTCGCCCTATGATGCAACAGCTCTCGGAAGGCGATATTCGCGTAAGTGTACACAAAAGCTGTGGACTCGTAGCACAGACCTTTATGCTAGCAATGGCAGAGGAGGGTTATGATACTTGTCCGTTAGAGGGTTACGATAGCAGGCGCATTAAGAAGTTATTACACTTGCCTTGCGGAGCAGAAGTGAATATGGTGATTACTTGTGGACTTCGTGAACAGCGCGGTATCTGGGGCGAAAGGTTTAGATTGCCGTTTGAGGAAGTGTACAGACATAATGATTAATGGTTAATGAATAATGATTAGATACTAATAACTATTTAATAATTCAAATATATGAAACTTAGGAACATAATTTTTACTTTTTTAGTTGCTATTAACTTGGTAAATGCCAAAACAGAGCCTGTAACTATTCAGGGAGCTGTAGGAACACTTCGCGGAGTGGTAACCACTCCTGATACTGTGAAAAAGTCTCAGAAAATCCCTACTGTGATTATCTTTCACGCACTGACTAGCAATAAAGACAAAAAGCTATATGCTACTTTGGCAGATAGCTTAGCGACACACGGTATTGCCTCAGTACGCTTTGACTTTAACGCACACGGCGAAAGTGACGGAGATTTTAAGAAAATGTCGTTAGATAATGAGTTAGAAGATGCACGGCGCATAATGGCATTTACTAAAAGACTCTCTTTCGTAGGTAAGATAGGCTTGATAGGACACTCGCAAGGAGGGGCTATAGCGATGCTTTTGAGTGCAGAATTAGGGAAGAAAAACGTTAAAGCATTAGGCTTGTTAGCACCTGCTTCTACAATTCACGACATACTATCACAAGGGGTACTATTCGATGCCACTTTCGACCCATTGAATGTACCTGAGGAACTTTCCTTTTTTGGAGGGAAGGTAACTGTGGGGAAGGACTATATCCTCTCAGCACAACGGTGCAAACTCATTCAGAAAGCGAGAGCATATAAAGGCAATGTATTGGTAATTCACGGTACGGGCGATAGAATGCTCTCTTATACTTACAGTGAAAATCTGCCTTATTTCTATAAACATTGTAAAGTAAGTCTCATTGAAAAGGGAGACCATTTGTTTACGTCGAAAGAAGCGCAAGCAGCAGAGATGATGACACAATTTATGCTGAAAAACTTAAAATGATTAGTAAATGTGCTAACAACCGATTGGCTAATTAAAAAAATATTCGTATCTTTGCACTTTAACTAACAACCTTAATAAAAATGTATCCAATAAAATTTAAACCCATCCTCAAAGAACGCCTTTGGGGAGGTACTAAACTAAAAACATTATTCAACAAACCTATTGAAAGCGATATTACAGGCGAAAGCTGGGAAGTATCAGGCGTACCTGGCGATATCTCAGTAGTAGCGAACGGAGCTCTTAAAGGTAAAAGTCTCCAAGAACTCATCGATTTATACCCTAATGAACTATTAGGCAAACACGTGCACGAGCGTTTTGGTCACGATTTCCCTATTCTTATTAAGTTTATAGATGCACGCGAAGACCTCTCTATACAAGTGCACCCTAATGATAAATTGGCAAAAGAACGCCACAACTCTTTTGGTAAAACCGAAATGTGGTATGTACTTCACGCCGATGCAGGAGCTGAACTGATTGTAGGCTTCAACAAAACAGTAACCAAAGAGGAGTATCAACAGCATCTTGACAAAGGTACACTTACTGATATTCTCAACTACGAAAAAGTGAAAGACGGCGATACTTTTTTCATCAATACGGGCAAAGTACACGCTATAGGTAAGGGAATTATTATTGCTGAAATACAACAAACCAGCGACATCACCTACCGCGTGTACGACTTCAACCGTCGCGATAAAAATGGTAACCTACGCGAACTCCACACTGAACTCGCTCTCGATGCCATCGACTATGAGAAGAAAGACGACTTTAAAGTACAGTACTCTCAAAAAGCTAATGAGGTGAACAAAGTGGTGAATTGCCCTTATTTTATTACCAACTTGCTACCGCTTACCGCAAGCTATGAAAAACAACTTTCACAAGACGATTCTTTCCATATCTATATGTGCGTAAAAGGCGAAGGAATGATAGGTGATGATACTACCCACTTGCCTATCAAGCAAGGTGAAACAGTGCTTTTCCCTGCTTCTTGCCACAAATTAGAGGTAAAAACCAAAGGAATGGATTTATTAGAAGTATATATTTAGACAACTAAAAACTAAAAATATGTTATATCGTTCAAGAATTAAGGGATTAGGATTTTACGTCCCTGAAAACGTAGTTACTAATGACGACCTATCCAAACTAATGGATACCAGCGATGAATGGATTCAAGAGCGCACCGGTATTCAGCAACGTCGTCACGCACTAAAAGGTAGTGATACTACTACCTCAATGGGTGTAAAAGCAAGTTTGAAAGCTATTGAAGCCGCTAAAATCAATAAAGAAGAAATCGACTTTATTGTATTTGCAACCCTCAGTCCCGACTTCTATTTCCCTGGTTGCGGAGTATTGGTACAAAAAGAATTGGGTTTGCCTACTGTGGGAGCTCTTGATATTCGCAACCAATGTTCGGGCTTTATCTATGCCCTTTCAGTAGCCGACCAGTATATCAAAACGGGTATGTACAAAAATATCCTTGTGATAGGTGCTGAAACCCAATCGCCCGCGCTGGATATGACCACTCGTGGTCGCAATATGGCAGTGCTCTTTGGCGATGGAGCAGGTGCTGCTATCGTTTCTCGCTCCGATAACTCCGAACGCGGTATTCTCTCTACTCACTTGCACAGCCAAGGCGAACACGCCGAACAATTAGCAATGATTACCCCAGGGGTAGGCACCAAATGGGTAACCGAATTATTGGCAGAAAACGACCCTAATGATGTGAGTTATTACCCTAATATGAACGGTCAGTTTGTATTTAAAAATGCTGTGGTTCGCTTTACGGAAGTGATAGAAGAGGGATTGAAAAGCAATGGTCTTTCTCACAAAGATATTAATATGTTGATTCCTCACCAAGCTAATTTGCGTATATCACAGTTTGTACAACACCAATTCAAACTCACCGATGAACAAATATTCAACAATATAATGAAGTACGGTAACACTACCGCAGCTTCTATACCTATCGCCCTTACCGAAGCAGTTCAACAAGGCAAAATCAAGGACGGAGACCTGGTAGTACTTGCTGCCTTTGGTAGTGGCTTTACTTGGGCAAGTGCTATCATCCATTGGTAGACTATAGCGTGGCAGGCAGTCACAGTGTGACATAGAATAAAAAGGCTGTTGAACAGATAAGTTTGTTCGACAGCCTTTTTTATATGTACAAATTACTGGTGTACGCCACAGTAACGATTTATCATTGAGTACTAAGCATTATAATAAGTTCTTTGCGGAGGTCAGCTTCTGTGAGGTTATTAGTAGCTCCTAATCCTTTGCTTTTTAGGTCTATTTCGCGCAAAGCAGCTATGATGGCGCTTACGCGCTTCATTGGGTAATGTTGAGCTCCTGAACGAAGGTCTTTGATACCAAAGATAGGTACTTTTAGGGTCGCCATTACATTCTTTTCACTTTGGTCGGTAAGACCGTGAAAGCCTAAGAGCTGTTGGAAATAACCGTAAAGCACCGTGAGTGTCATCACCAAAGGGTTATCTTTAGGATTATCGGCGAAGTATTTCAAAATACGCGTTATCTTGTACATATCGTGAACTGCAATAGCACTCTTGAGTTCATAATTATTAAACTCCTTGCTAATCCCTATATTCTTCTCTATAATATCAGGCGTTACTTCTGTATTTTCGGGGACGATGAGCACCAATTTGTTTACCTCGTTTTGTATCCTACTCAGGTCGGTACCCAAGAAATCTACTAACATCTGTATTGCTTTAGGCTGAATGCTGAGATGTTTCTTCTTCAACACATCAGGTAACCACGTAGCTATCTGATTCTCGTAGAGTTTTTTGCTTTCCAAGAGCACGCAATCCTTATTCTTTTGCAAGGTTTTCAGCAATTTCTTGCGAGCGTCTAACTTCTCGTATTTGTAACAGAACACCAATACGGTCGTAGGCGTAGGGTTTTCTACATAAGGCACGAGTTGGTCGATAGTGCTTTTGAGGTTTTGTGCCTCTTTTACGATAATCACTTGGTGGTCGCTCATCATCGGGAACCGACGTGCATAGTCGATAATAGTCGGCACGCTCACGTCTTGACCATAGAGCACTATCTGGTCAAATCCCTTTTGGTCTTCTTGTAATACGTGGTCTTCAATGTAATCAGAAACGATATCTATGAAATAAGATTCTTCCCCCATCAGGAAGTAGATAGGGGCTATAATTCCTTTTTTTATGTTAGCTACAATAGTTTTTACTTCATTCATAGTGCAAAAATACAAAAAATATTCTACTTTTGCAGTATGGAAGCTCTAAATTTCAAAAACTACTCTTTTCGCCTGAAAAAAGCTGACGATAAGCTGTGGATATTCGACCTCATTCGTCGCAAGTACGTGGTACTACAACCCGAAGAATGGGTGCGCCAACACGTAGTACATTTCCTCATAGAAGAAAAAGGTTATCCAAAATCGCTTATCAATGTCGAGAAAAAGCTCTCTGTAAACGGACTCACTAAGCGTTACGACGTGGTAGTCTATTCCAAAAAAGGAGTAGTGCTCTTGGTAGTGGAATGCAAAGCGCCTAGCGTGACTATCAGCCAACAAACATTCGACCAGATTGCACGCTATAACCTCAGCCTCAATGCCCAATACCTAATGGTCACTAACGGCATTACTCATTATTATTGCCAAACAGACTATAACCAATACAAATATATATTCTTAGCAGACCTTCCTCATTATAACGACCTCACACTATGACTCTCGCCATCGTAATACTCAACTGGAACGGCAAAACACTGTTGCAACAATTCCTCCCCTCGGTAGTACAATATACTTCCGAAGGGCAAATCTATGTGATTGACAATGCTTCTACCGACGATTCCGTCGCTTTTCTACGCTCACACTTCCCCGAAGTAACTATCCTAGAAAACCCTACTAATAGTGGGTATGCAGGGGGGTATAATCACGCTTTACAACACATTGAAGCTGATATCTACTGTTTGCTCAACTCCGATGTACGAGTAACCGAAGGCTGGCTCACTCCCATCTTGCGCACTTTTGAAGACGAACGCATTGCCGTAGTACAACCCAAGATAAAAGATGAAAAACGCCTCTCTTATTTCGAGTACGCAGGAGCAGCTGGGGGCTTTATCGACAAGTACGGGTTTCCGTATTGCAGGGGGAGAGTATTTGAGCGCGTAGAAGAAGATAAAGGTCAGTACAACACCCCTTCCCCCTTCCCTATCTTCTGGGCATCGGGGGCGTGCTTTTTTATTCGCGCAGAAATATTCCACCTATTAGGTGGCTTCGACGAAGATTTCTTCGCACATCAAGAAGAAGTCGACTTGTGTTGGCGGGTACATCACCTCGGCAAGCAGGTAGTGTATTGCGCCGAGAGTACCGTTTATCACGTGGGAGGGGCAACACTCACGACTACCAACCCTAAGAAAACCTACCTCAACTTCCGCAACAGTCTTTTTATGTTACTGAAAAACCTCCCTTCCAAAAGCCTTTACACTACGCTCTTCCTTCGTATGGTGTTGGACGGTATTGCAGGAGTGCGTTTCCTTTTGCAGGGCAAACCCTGCTTTTTGTGGGCGATTGTGAAGGCACATCTTCATTTCTATAAAAGATTTCACTTCTTTAAAAAGAAGCGACCTTCTCAGCTTATCACTGATTATTACCAAAAGAAATCCATTGTGTGGGAACACTTTGTTGTAGGCGATAGATAAATAGAAGTCTGCTTGATATATAACAATTATCTTTTCTGTCACACTTCCCTCCTAGTGCCTACGACCTAAGACCTATCACCTATTTCTCTTTCTTTCGCCTCGAAACCCCGTTTTTAACATTTTTAGCGTTGTTACATTACGGTATAAATCAATTACTTATACACCCTTTCTATACCAATCGTCCAAGATTCGTATAAGCTTCCTATAAGCTCTCTATAAGCTAACCCCACCCTCTTTACACCCCTTTTTCATCAAAACTCCTCTTAACCTTCTTTTGAATTTCTCCGTTATCTTCCGAATCCTCCAACCCCTTCTCTGACCTGTCCGACCCGTCCGAAAAGTTCGACTTGTCTATTCCCTTTGGTGGTATTATTGGCATTTCTGGTATTATTGGTATTATTGGCATTTACCCCATTTTCTAATCTGTTAATTCTCTCATTTCCTAATTCTCTCATTCTCTCATTTTCTAATTTTCTCATTTTCAAATTTGCTAATTTACTAATTGTTTTATACTTTTGCACCTGAAAACAACTTCACTATTATGAAAAGAAAAACCGTTCTCATTATTTTAGCCGTTATATTGCTAATTATCATTTTGATTATTGGTAAAAAAGCAGGTTGGTTTGGCGAAGAAAATTCTGCCATAAACGTCGAAACTCAAAAAGTAATTCCTACAACAATCATCCAAAAAGTGTCGGCTACAGGAAAAATACAACCCGAATTAGAAATCAAGATATCGTCGGAAGTATCAGGCGAAATTATAGAACTCCCTGTAAAAGAAGGGCAAATGGTAAAAAAAGGCGACCTTTTGGTGCGCATCAACCCCGATATTTACCAATCGGTAGTGAAGCGTAGTGCTGCAAGTTTAGAAACCGTACGCGCCAGCTTACAACAGTCCAGCGCTACCCTCAAAGAAGCCGAAGAGAGCTATAAGCGCAACAAAGTGTTGTTCGATAAGGGCGTAATCTCAAAATCCGATTGGGACAAAGCTGTTTCAGCCTACGAGGTAGCCAAAGCCTCTCGCGAGTCAGCTCGTTTTAATGTACAGAGTGCAATGGCAAGTGTTTCCGAAGCCCAAGACAACCTCAAAAAAACAATTATTTATTCACCTACCGATGGCACTATTTCTAAGCTCAGCGTAGAGTTAGGCGAGCGCGTGGTAGGTACAATGCAAATGACGGGTACCGAGATTATGCGTGTAGCAAATCTTCATAATATGGAAGTGGAAGTAGATGTAAATGAGAACGATATCGTAAAAATAAGTGTAGGCGACTCGGTGAATGTCGAAGTAGATGCTTACCTAAAACGCGTGTTCAAAGGTACCGTTACCAATATCGCCAATACCGCCAATACCACCACTAGCGCAGACCAAGTAACGAACTTCAAAGTCAAGATACACATCGAAGAAGCATCGTATAAAGACCTCTCAGAAAACAAACCGGTTGGCTATTCACCCTTCCGTCCAGGTATGACCGCAACGGTAGATATTATCACCCAAACCAAAAAAGACGTAGTTGCAGTACCTATCAGTGCCATTATTGTAAGGAAGAAATCTGAAATCGACCCTAAAACCCCTAAGGAAGAAGCCGACAAAAAGCAGGAAGCGGTGTTTGTGCTCAAAGACGGTAAAGCCGAACTCCGTGCGGTAAATACCGGCATTCAAGACAATGTGAATATCGAAATCCTTTCAGGTGTAGCTAAAGATGAAGAGATTATCACAGGACCTTATAATGTGATATCTAAGACTCTTAAGAATAATGAAAAAGTTAACAAATTAGCAAATTAGTAAATTAGAAGGAACAGAAGAATATCAAAAACTATCTGACGAAGAGAAAGAAGAAATATTTAAAATAGCAAAATATGAACGTGAAGCAAATCCTAACAATCTTTGTAATTAGTCTTCTAATATTTCTTAGTAGTTGCAATTCTATGAAAAGGCAAATAGATCCTTATCAAGAGAAAATGGGCAAGAAAGGCGATGATTACTCATTGTCTTATTATAAAAGTAAAAGGGCGTCGGTTAAAAGTATTTTAAATATTAAAATTTTTGAAGGAGACGGCTCTTTGTCAACTAGTAATTTGTATTTACATATTAATGGACTGCCTATTATTTCAAATTATAAAGAAGCTAATTTTTATCTTCTTCCTAATAGAAAATACGATGTGCAAGTCACTACTTTTTCAGGGTATAAAGGTGTGTATATAAATAATATAAAGATGAAAGAGAAAGATTCGGTAGTGCTAAATGTATATCTGAAAGAACCTGCTCTAATATTTTGTGAGTAGCACAAAATGAAGAAAGGCTATACACGCCGTGACAAATTAGCAAATTATTTTGTATAATAAATAAAAAGTATTACTTTTGCGCAAAATTTATAAAATTCTATTAGTTTATGTATTGGACGTTAGAACTTGCATCTTATTTAAGTGATGCTCCTTGGCCTGCTACTAAAGACGAGCTTATTGATTATGCTATCCGTACAGGCGCTCCTATGGAAGTGGTGGAAAACCTTCAAGAAATAGAAGACGAAGGTGATATGTATGAATCTATCGACGAAATCTGGCCTGATTACCCGTCGGAAGAAGATTACCTATGGAATGAAGATGAATATTAAAAACAAAAATAAAAAGTCTCTCTGAGGAGACTTTTTTTAATTTGCAAATCAGCAAAGTAGCAGATTAGCAAATCAATATAGTGACAAATTGTCAGTTCTCGCCTTTTGGTATATTTATTGACAATTTTACCGTATGAACTTTGTCAATCGCAAACTTTGCCAAAGTTTGAAACTTTGGCAAAGTTAAAATATGACTTGTGCTACGACCTTTGGCAAAGTTAATCATTAATCATTAATCATTAATCATTATAATGAGTATTATCAATTCCCTTATTAAAATTTTCGTTGGCGATAAAGCCAAAAACGACCTAAAAGCAATCCAACCTATCGTTGAAAAAATAAAAACTTACGCCTCTCAGTTAGAAAATATCTCTAATGATGAGTTGCGTGCAAAAACTATTGAGTTCAAACAAAGAATAAAAGACGCTCGCGCCGAGTTCGATAATAAAATAGCCGAACTCGAAGCCCAAGCAAACGCTACCGACGATATCGACGCTAAAGAAGACCTCTATACCGAAATAGATAAACTCAACGGCGAAGCCTATCAAGTCTCCGAAAAGGTATTGAACGAGATTCTTCCCGAAGCCTTCGCAACAATGAAGGAAACTACCCGTCGTTTTGCTAATAACGAAACTATTACCGTAACTGCTACCGAGCACGACCGCGAACTATCGGCTACCCACGATTATGTAACGATTGAGGGTGATAAAGCCGTGTGGAAAAACCACTGGGACGCCGCTGGTAAAGATGTTACTTGGGATATGGTACACTACGATGTACAGCTCATTGGAGGTATTGCTCTTCACCAAGGTAAGATTGCCGAAATGCAAACAGGGGAAGGTAAAACCCTTGTGGCTACCTTGCCAGTCTACCTCAATGCCCTAACGGGGAATGGAGTGCACCTCGTAACCGTGAACGACTATTTGGCACGCCGAGATAGTGCTTGGATGGGACCTTTATTTGAGTTCCACGGTTTGCGTGTGGATTGTATCGACAATCACCAACCTAACTCCGAAGCGCGTCGTCGTGCTTACAATGCCGATATTACCTACGGAACTAACAACGAATTTGGTTTCGACTACCTCCGCGACAATATGGCGCACACTCCCGAAGATTTGGTGCAACGCGCTCACAACTATGCTATTGTCGATGAGGTCGATTCTGTATTAATAGACGATGCTCGTACACCGCTCATCATCTCAGGTCCTACCCCTAAAGGCGAATTGCACGAGTTCAACGAACTGAAACCTTTAGTAGAAAATTTGGTAAACAAACAGCGTACTTACCTCACCAAAGTATTAGCCGATGCCCGCAAACTCATTGCCGAAGGAGATACCAAAGAAGGTGGATTCCAACTCTTGCGCGTGTATCGTGGTTTGCCTAAAAACAAAGCGCTCATCAAGTTCCTCAGCGAAGAAGGGGTAAAACAACTGCTCCAAAAAACTGAAAATTACTATATGCAGGATAACAATCGCGAAATGCCAAAGGTAGATGCCGAATTGTACTTCGTGATTGATGAGAAAAACAACCAAATCGAGCTTACCGATAAAGGGTTTGCTGATATTGCCTACGATGGTGATAAAGATTTCTTTGTTTTACCTGATATTGGGGTAGAAATTGCCAATATCGAGAACCAAGGTCTTCCTATTGAAGAAGAAGCTAAACTAAAAGATAAATTATTCCAAGATTTTAGCGTAAAAAGCGAACGCATTCACACACTTAACCAATTGCTCAAAGCCTATACCCTTTTTGAAAAAGATGTAGAGTATGTAGTAATTGATAACAAAGTGCTCATCGTCGATGAACAAACAGGTCGTATTATGGACGGTCGTCGTTATTCCGATGGTTTGCACCAAGCGATTGAAGCTAAAGAGAATGTGAAAATTGAGGCTGCTACCCAAACCTACGCGACTATTACCTTGCAAAACTACTTCCGTATGTATAGCAAGTTAGCGGGTATGACGGGTACTGCTATCACCGAAGCGGGTGAGTTCTGGGAAATCTATAAACTCGATGTAATGGAAATCCCTACGAACCGTCCTATTGCTCGTAAAGACCACAACGACCTTATCTATAAAACCAAACGCGAGAAATACAACGCCGTAATCGATGAGGTAGTAAAACTTTCCGAAGCTGGTCGCCCAGTGTTGATTGGTACTACTTCTGTGGAAGTATCTGAACTCCTCAGCCGTATGCTTACAATGCGCAAGGTAAAACACAATGTGTTGAATGCGAAATTACATAAAAAAGAAGCTGAAATCGTAGCCGAAGCCGGACATAGTGGTGTGGTAACCATCGCAACCAATATGGCGGGACGTGGTACCGACATCAAGTTAACCCCCGAAGTAAAAGCTGCAGGAGGTTTGGCAATTATAGGTACCGAGCGCCACGACTCTCGTCGTGTCGATCGTCAGTTGCGCGGTCGTTCTGGTCGTCAAGGTGACCCTGGTAGCTCACTCTTCTTCGTTTCTCTCGAAGATAACCTAATGCGCCTCTTCGGTTCTGAACGTATCGCCCGATTAATGGACAGCTTAGGTCATAAAGAAGGTGATGTAATTCAGCACTCTATGATGACCAAACGCATCGAGGCAGCTCAGAAAAAAGTAGAAGAAAACAACTTCGGTATGCGTAAACATCTGTTAGAGTACGACGACGTAATGAACGCACAACGCAAGCAAATTTATAAACGCCGTCGCCACGCTCTTGAAGGTGAACGCCTAAAAGTGGATTTGGCAAATATGATATTTGATACTTGCGAGAATATAGTAGAGAGCAACAAAGGTGGAAATAACTACAAGAATTTCACTTTCGAGCTCATCAAATATTTCTCACTGAAAACACAAATTTCAGAAGCCGAATTTGCTAAACAATCGCCAAACGACCTTACTTTCACCTTGTATCACGAAGCGCTCAAACACTATCAGGAAAAAGCTGAACGCAGTGCCGCTCAAGCCTTCCCAGTGATTAAAGAGGTATACGAAAATCCTAATAATACTTACGAGCGCATCGTCGTGCCTTTCACCGATGGCGAAAAGATGCTCAACATCGTAACCGACCTCAAAGAGGCGTACGAAACCCAAGGTAAGAAACTTGTAAGCGATTTCGAGAAGAATATTACGCTTGGCATCATCGACGAGGAATGGAAAACGCATCTCCGTCGTATGGACGAACTCAAACAATCTGTACAATTAGCGGTACACGAACAGAAAGACCCGCTACTTATTTATAAGTTTGAAGCCTATCAGTTGTTCAAAGCTATGGTCGATAAGGTAAACAAAGAGATTATCTCTTTCTTGTTCAAAGCCGAATTGCCTACTCAAAATCCACCCGTACAGGAAGCCCACGCGCCACAACGCACTCGTGAACGCTATCAAACCAATAAGGAAGAAGCCCTCAACAGCGATGAGATGGCACAACGCGCCCGTGAAGTAGGGCAACAAGCCTCACAGCGCCGTTCGGTAGTAGAGACCATCGTACGCGAACAACCTAAAATTGGTCGTAACGACAAGGTAGTAATCCAAAACATCCGCACCGGTGAACGCAAAGAGCTCAAGTTCAAACAAGCTGACCCCCTAATAAACAGCGGAGAATGGATTTTAGTATCCAATAAATAGATCACTAAGGTAATGGACAACCAAATGAACAACCAAATAGGAATGTTGCTAAGCTCTGGCATATTCTTTCTGTTTGCGCTTGTATTCTTGGTCACTGCTGAGATTAACAAAAGAATTACCGAAAAGAACAAAAAACTATATCAAGGGAAAGCACAAGGAGAGGTATTAGAAATTGTCAAATCAGGCAGTCAAGGTGTAGGAGGTATTGGTTTTAATAATAGGACTTATGTAGTCTATAAGTATACTGTAGGAGAAAATACTTATATTGTAAAACCTCTTGTTCTGAACTCAAACGCCCCTATAAATTTGAAATATGCTAATTCGGCTCATACTTTTTGTGTAACCTATTTTGGGGCTCATAGTGGTAGCCGTCAAACCAATTATCGAGCAGGCGAGAGTATTACAGTAGCTTATTTGCCCGAAACTCCCAGTGAACACCAAATAGTAGACGATAAAGATAAAACGTTTTTTTATAAGGGGTTTCGCATAGCAAGATTCGCAATAATGTCCATTGCAATAATTTTCTTGATTGTTTCCTTTTTTATAAAAAAATAAGCAGAAACACAATATAAATTATTTATTATATCATACTTTGCCAAAGTTTCCTGTCCGTGTGGCTCGCACCTTTGGCAAAGTTTTTTCTTCTTAATTGTCAATTATCAATTGTCAATTGAAAATATTGTTGTACCTTTGCGCTTTAGAATACATTAGCAAATTGGCAAATTTGCTAATTTACAAATTGTATTAATGAATTTATTTGAACAATTAGGTCTTGATGAACCTATCCTCAAAGCCATCAGCGATATGGGCTTTGAAACTCCTTCTGAAATTCAGCAAAAAGCCATTCCTACTCTTTTGGCAAATGGTGCTGATATGGTAGCTTTAGCCCAAACAGGTACTGGTAAAACAGCCGCTTTTGGCTTCCCTCTCCTCCAATTGATTGATACTGATAGCCGTGTAACTCAAGGTCTTATCCTTTCGCCTACACGCGAACTCTGCTTGCAAATCGCTTCTGAACTCCGCAATTATGCTAAGTACCTCCCTAAGGTGAACATAGTGGCGGTATATGGCGGTGCAAGTATTGAGGAACAAGCGCGTAGCCTCAAAAAAGGCGCACAAATTATCGTAGCTACTCCTGGACGTATGCAAGATATGATACGCCGTAACTTCGTAGATATCAGTCATATCAACTATTGTGTGCTGGACGAAGCCGACGAAATGCTCAATATGGGCTTCTATGAAGATATTACCGCAATTCTATCGCATACTCCTCAAGAAAAAAGCACTTGGCTCTTTTCGGCTACTATGCCTAACGAGGTGGCTAAGATAGCGCGCAAGTTTATGCGTAAGCCTATCGAAATAACAGTAGGAACTCGCAATCAGGCTACTAGCACCGTGCAACACGAGTATTATATAGTGAGCGGTCGCCATAGATACCAAGCTCTAAAACGCCTTGCCGATGCTAACCCCGATATCTTCTCGGTAGTGTTTTGCCGAACCAAACGCGATACACAGGCAGTAGCCGAAAAACTAATTGAAGACGGTTACAATGCCGCTGCCCTTCACGGCGATTTGAGTCAGAATCAACGTGATTTGGTGATGAAATCCTTCCGCGCACGCCAAATACAAATGCTTGTCGCTACCGATGTCGCTGCCCGCGGTATTGATGTAGACGATATCACCCACGTAATTCACTACCAATTGCCCGACGAAATAGAAACCTACAACCACCGCAGTGGACGTACAGGTCGTGCTGGTAAATCGGGAATTTCGATGGTCATTTTGCCAAAAAGCGAGGTGAAAAAAATCAAAACTATCGAAAAGATGATAGGGCAACCTTTTGAGCAGAAACAATTGCCATCGGGTATGGAAATCTGCGAAATACAGCTCTATCACTTGGCTAACAACCTCAAAAATACAGAAGTAAACCCTGCTATCGACGATTATTTGCCAGCTATCTATAAAGAACTGCAAGAAGTAAATCGTGAAGAGCTCATCAAGAAAATATTCTCAGTAGAGTTTACGCGTTTCTTCAATTATTATAAAAATGCCGAAAACTTATCGGTAGAGAACGAGCGCGAAAGCCGCAGTGGGGGTAGTAGCGATGAAGTGCGCTATTTCATCAACATAGGTGAACGCGATGGCTACGACTGGAAATCACTCAAAGATTTCCTCAAAGCAACCCTTAATTTAGGTCGTGATGATGTTTTCAAAGTAGATGTAAAGAATAGTTTTTCTTTCTTCAATACCGATGCCGACCTCTCCGATTTGGTGATGAGCACCTTTACCGATTTTCAAATGGACGGTCGCTTCATCAATGTAGAACTCTCTACCAAAGGAGCTGGCAGAGACCGTGGCGGACGCAAACGCGGAAATGATGACGGTAGAAGACACGGCAACGATGAGGGTAGAAATCGCAAAAAAGGACAAAGAGAAAGTCGTAAACAAAAGACTGCTGAAGCCCTCCAACAGGCTTTTAAAAAGAAGAAAAAACGTAAATAATGTTAGAATACCTTATAGAAACAGATAAGCAACTGCTCTGTTCCCTCAATAGCTGGGGGACGCCTGAAGCCGATAGCCTTTGGTTAGTAATCACCAATGAACTCTCGTCTATCCCCCTCTACGCTTTTTTGTTATACTTGTGTTTCAAGTATTTCCATTGGAAACGAGTGTTGCTCATCTTGGTATTCATCGCCCTTCTCATCACCACTACCGACCAGTTGGCGAACGTTTTCAAGTACGGATTCCAGCGCTTGCGCCCTTGTCACGATGAGAGTCTTATGGGGCAAATGCGAATGGTGATTTGTGGTGGTAAGTATGGGTTCTTTTCAGCACACGCCGCCAATACAATGGCAATAGCCGTGTTTTTTAGTTACTTGCTTAGAAAAAATGCCCGATATATTCTCACTCTACTGCTCTGTTGGTCAATTATTGTGAGTTATAGCCGTATTTATTTAGGCGTGCATTTCCCAGGTGATGTATTGGTAGGTTGGATTTTCGGTACACTCTTAGCTACCCTTTATTATTTTCTTTTTCTATACACAGAAAAAAGATTAAAAATCCCAACTCGAGAATAATTTGCATTGTTACAACCTTTACTAATTAAATAAGCTGGTACTATTTCTTACCTCTTACCTCTTATCTTTTACCTAAACAAAATGAAAGAAGATTTCTTACACTACCTATGGAAATACAAAAAAGTACCTCTCAACGCTGTACTTACTACGGGAGAGCGCTTGCAAATTCTCTCATTTGGCGACTACAATTCTCTTTCAGGTCCCGATTTCCAAAGTGCCCAACTGCTTATAGATGAGCAGCAATGGGCAGGTAATGTAGAAATGCATCTCAAATCATCGCATTGGTATGTGCACGGTCACGAGAGTGATACTGCCTATCGCAATGTGATTCTGCACGTAGTTTGGGAACACGATATAGAAGTATTCGATGCTAACAACCAGCCAATTCCTACTTTAGAACTCCAAGGCCTTATTTCTCCTGAACTCTTAGAGCGATACAAAACCACTGTAGCCTCACACTATCAGTTTATTCCTTGTGAAAAAGAATATACTACTGTGCCAGCGATTACTTTGCTTTCGTGGAATGAGCGTCTGTTAGTGGAACGTTTAGAAGAAAAAGCTACTGTTGTGAACGAGTTGTGGAAAGCTGCCAATTTTGATTGGGAGAAAGTACTTTTTTGTATGCTTCTCAAGCCTTTTGGAGGTACTGTAAACGGCGAAGCATTCCTGCAATTGGGCAAACATCTCGACTTTAGTATTATCCGCAAAGAACGCTCACACCCCTTGCATTTAGAAGCGCTACTATTGGGGCAAGCAGGCTTACTCCCCGAAGCAACTGAACTCACCTATCCACGTGAACTCTTGCAAAATTATCATTACCTACAACAGAAATACAACCTCTCTGCTCCCGTAGTAAAAATACATTTCACCGGTTTACGTCCGCAAGGTTTTCCCACTATCCGGCTCTCGCAACTCGCACAGCTATACGAGCTAAATGAAGGTTTGTTTTCACAAATCCTTGAAGTGAATGATTTCAAAAGTATCCAAAAACTCTTTGCTGTAGGAGTCTCCGAATTTTGGGAAACCCACTATACCTTTACCAAGACTTCTAAAAAAGTAAAAAAGCCTATTAGTGCAAGCCTTATTACACTTATTTGGATAAACGTATTCATTCCACTCAAATATGCCTATTATCAAAGTTTGGGCAAGGATGTGAGCGAATCTCTCATAGAAGAACTCAAAACAATGACAGCCGAAAGCAACAGCATTATCACCCAATACCAACAATTAGGAGTCTCTGTCACCACCGCTTTTGATACCCAAGTACTTCTACAACAATACAAACATTATTGCCAATCCAAACGCTGTTTAGATTGTGCTATAGGGATTTCCTTGCTAGGAAGGAAATAAATAACAAAGTAGGATTTAAAAAAGTCTCCAAATCAACTTCTCATCACAAACCTTATCAAAGTCCTTGGACTTACTCACATACCCAGCTTTACTTGTTACCTATTACCTGTTAACTGATGTAGCGCTTCGTTATAAGCACTCTCAAAAGCGAGCAGGTTAATACCCGTAGGGATGTGTTGGGCTTGGAAGAAGGTGAGGAGTTTCTCAGTAGGAAGATAGCCTCCATAACCTTTGATAGCACTATAAAAACGTGTAGTGCCGGCTTGGTAGGCAGTAGCCAAACTGCTAATAGTAATACCTTGTTTTTCAATAGCAGGTAGTTCGTCGTCTAAAAGCAGTATTTTAGTTTGGGTATTTGAAAAATCTAAATGACTAACTAAAGGGCGTAGTCTGGATTTGAGAGCAAGACCATAAAAACCAACAGCCAATAAAGATTGCAAATAATCCTCATTGGCTATCGTTACACATTCTATGAGTTGTATGTTACTGTTTGTCATAAAAGTTCTTGCATTGAATGGATAAGTAGGTCGGCTTGACTTAAATCTTGTCCACCTGAAAGGGGATTCTGGAAGCCTATACACTGCATCCCCGCACTTTTAGCTGCTTTTACCCCATTGGTACTGTCTTCTATCACTGTAAATTGTGTTGCTGGCAAGTGGTACCATTGGGCTACCTTTAGGAAAATCTCAGGGTTAGGCTTGCTATATTGCACATCATCGCCACTCATTATCACTTCAAAATAGTGTGCTATATTTGTTTGTTGAGTAAAAATATCGATGAGTTTACGCGCAGAAGAGGAAGCTAATGATAGGTGCTTTCCTTCATTCTTAAATTTCTCTAACACTTCTTTTACGTGAGGTACTAAGGGAACTTTCACTTCGGGTAATCGTTTGAAAAAGTAATTGCGGTGAAACTGCATTAGCTCCTCTACACTTTCTGTTCGCTGGGCATCGCGTTTTACCTTTTCCCACATCGGAAAAGCCGACATACCTGTGAGAGTTTGTATGTAAGTCTTATCAAACGGAATACCTTTCAGCTGAAAAGTCTCATAAATAATCTCTTGGTGCATTGGTTCACTGTCTAATAGCACCCCGTCCATATCAAAGATAATATAGTCGTTAGTCATTAGTCGTTATTAGATTTGAGTTGTTGTCTAAAGTCTTTTAGAAAAACATTACCTATTCCTATAATGAGTCCTACAAACGTCCAAATAGCAATAATCATCATTCGTTTAGGTTTAGAACGTTCGTTAGGTACGCTCACAGGCTCAATAATGGTAAATATTGGTTGGTCTTCCTTCATCTTAATACGTTTGGTTTCAAGTTGCTTAGCTAATTCAGTATATACATTAAAAGCTAAGTTATACTCAGCTTGCAGTTGTTGCAAACGCGTTTGAGGCAAGTTGCTAAAAAGGTCACGATTGCGGTCTTGGAAACCTGCCACAGCGTATTGCTTTGCCTTAAAATCTTTTTCAGCTTCGATAAAACGTTGTTGTACAAAGTCGAACTCTTCTTTTGCTTTTTGCAATTTAAACTCAGTTACTGTTTCTTGCAATAACTGTTGCGCACTTTGTAACATTTGTGCCGCAGGAAGTGCTTCGGGCATTGCATACGATAGCGTAATATAACCCTCTTTTTCATTTAAATTCAACTTGATATTATTATCAATACTATTTAGGATAGCCCTCTCCTCTCTACTAATACTCGTAATATGGGTGGTATCTTGTATCTTAATAGACGGTTCAGAAGGATTTGAACGGAAAATACTCATCACACTGCTCCAAATGCTCGGTTTCGCATAGCTTTTACAATATTGCTCATAGGTAATCGGATTAGGAATATCTGAAAACGTAAGCTTCGTCTGTGCTAATTTCTTTTTAAACGGAACACTTTCAATAATCTTGGAGTAGGTAGTAAGAGGAATAGCATCTGCATTGTTCCCTCCTAAATTAATCCCTGCCATAGCAGCAAGCCCTCCTAATCCTCCTGTCGATTTGCTATCAGTTGCTTGCGGTACCATAATAGTGGTAGCGGTGTATTCTTTAGCCGAAAATAAGGCTACTAATACTCCTATAACCATAAATATCAACGTAAATACAGCGATTGATTTCTTAGCTCTCCAAAGCTTATTGATAAGCTGTAGCAAATCAATTTCATCTTCTTCTCTTATCGTATTGTGATGATTATTTTCCATACTTATTTCTTAAAAGCACTGTAAATTAACACCCCCATAGTAGTAATAGCCGAAATGATACCCACCGTTTCTCCGGTTGTAAGACGTTGTTTTTCGGGTTTTGAAGGTACTATAATAATGGCCCCAGGCTCTATTTTGGGGTAGTTTTTAAAGAATAGAGAGGTGCGTGTTGCCTTTATATCTCCATTGGCATACATCACATAAATAGCACTCCTTTTCGCCCTACTGGCAAAACCTCCTGCACTACTGACATACTGATGTATAGAAGCTCCTTTTTCATAACGCACTAATGAAGGCGCTAATACTTCTCCTCTAATTTCCACAGTTTGTTTTTCTGAAGGGACTAATAACATATCTCCGTCATTGAGCAAGAGGTCATATTTGCTGTGTTTTCGGTTTAATATCTTTTTTACATCAAGTCCTATGCGATACTCATTGCTTTTTTTAGCTACTCTTCTCAGTGTTTTATTCGAAGTGCTACTGCTCGTGTCGTTCTCAATCTCAATGAGTTCTTTTAAGAAATCTTCTTGCTGAATATCACCCTCATCTGTCTTCTTTCTCACAAGCGTAAGTCCTTCTTTATAGGCAAAGGGAGTAAAACCGCCCACACGCTCTAATAAATCCGAAACACGTTCGTCTTTAGATTGAATACTATAAACACCTGGGTAGAGCACTTCTCCCATTACCGTTACAGTTTGCATAGGTGTAAATCCTTTGATATAACGTACCGATACTACATCGTTAGGTTGCAAGGTAAGTCGTTCTCCTTGGGGCTCTAACTGATGGTTAGACGATACTTTAAAGGCTTGACTTAGTTTCTGAAAATTACCATCGTTAGTTTCTCTAAATACCTCAATCATCGAAGGGTCTGCACCATTAGCTAAACCACCTGCCAACGAAATCACGTCTTCCACTGTCATATTCTCCATAAAAGGTAATTCTTTAGGTTTATTTACAGCTCCTTCTACCTTTACAAAGCGTTTGTACTGAAGAGAATCTCTGTAGAAAATATGAATACTATCATTATCTTTTAGCGGAATATCATTTTTCTTTTCTATGAGGTCTTTCACCGAAAAACTAAGTGTTTGGTAATCCACGCGGTTTTCAGTGCGGAAGATAAGACCTCTATTCAAGGAAGCATCTTTTCTCACTCCGTTAGCTCTGTTGAGTAAGTCGTAAGCCGTCATCCCCTCTTTAAATTCGTATACCCCAGGCTGATATACCGCTCCGCCTATACTGAGCCTATTATGGTATTCATCAGTAATAGCGTGTACATTTAGGCGGTCCCCATTTTGCATTTTTACTTTTGAAATATCAGCAAAAGGAATCTCTTTTACTTCTCGTTTAGCATCTTTAATGCGCTCCAACACCAAAGTATTGGTAAAAGCATCAGAGGTAAAACCTCCAAAGAAGGTGATGAGGTTCGCCAGCGTCTCATTGTCTAAAGTTTCATAAAAACCACGTCGTTTTACTTTCCCGTCCACCCATACGCGGTTTTTATATGGGGGTACAATAATCACATCTTGGTCTTTAAGACCTATATTGCCTTTTTCTGAACCATTTATTAGGAAATTATACACGTCAAAAGTAGCAACTTTTTTACCTCCACGAAAGATGTTTATTTCCCTAAACGAACCACTTTCTGAAGGGCCTCCACAAGCATATAATGCGTTAAGCACTGTTGAAAGCGAACTAAGCGAATAAGTTCCAGGAACTGCCACTTCGCCTATGATATTCACCTTTACTGTACGCACCTGACTGATGGTTACCCCTGTATAAATTTTCGCATAACTACCTTCAGGAGCCGAAATACCAGAATAAATGCGCTTGAGCTGTGAATTAATCTTAGCCTTCACTTCACTAAACGAAAGTCCTCCCACGTGAATGCGCCCGATACCATTTAGGAATATATTCCCCTCAGCATCTACTTTTTGCTTAAAAGAACCTTCTGTCGCCCCCCAAACTTCTACGAGTAGTTCATCACCAGGACCTACTTGATAGTTGTCGGGAGTTGCCATATTGAGGTTAGGAGTAAAAGATATTTTAGGATTCTTGAAGAAACTCATTCCAAATATAGAATCCTTTTTCTGTTTAGTAGTGATAGAATCTTTATTTTCTTTGCCGGTATAACCAAAAATATCATCACCTTCAGCCGGGCGTCTACCTGTTTTTGTGTTTTCTTTAAGTTTGTTTTTAATATCAGAAGAAGTGCTGAGTTGCATAATGCGCTGCTTGAGCTTCATTACTTGCGTTTCTTGCATACCGCGACTGCGAGCCAAAGCAACGAATTGGTCTAATGAATAACCTTGTGCTTGAGCGCGATCCCAATAATTTTTAATCTGTGCATCACTCAAGTTATCCACATTCACAGTAGTGATATCCACATTGTTATAGGTAGCATTAGGAGAGGTTACCTGTGCTACTGCTTGAGAGATAACTAAAAGTAAGTATATAATAAGTAATTTAATCTTCAACATTATTGGATAATTGATTTTGGGGCAAAGATACAAAACTATTAGCAATTAGCAATCAAGATATTGTTTTTTTAGTCCGCTCTTGTTAATTCTCCTACTTTCTCTCCAAATCGTCCGCCCTCTTTCCAAGCAGTCCCACAACTTCAAACAATAAAAAAGAGCAATTCTTTATCAGAATTGCTCTTTTTATAAGAAGGCGGCGACATACTCTCCCACGTGACCGTAGTACCATCTGCGCTAAAAGGTTTAACTGCTCTGTTCGGAATGGTAAGAGGTGAGACCTTTGACTATAACCACCTTAAATCTTTTAGGTGTCAGGGGTCAGGGGTTAGGTTTCAGGGGAATCCCTGATGCCTATAACCCACTGTAGAGCCACTGTAGAGCCACTCATCGTTCGCCTTA